>NZ_JBEXMX010000065.1:0-31757 GCF_040610755.1 Gordonia sp. NPDC003585
GCGCACGCGGCCAGCAGCGCGCACGCCGACAGCGCCACAGCCAGCAGCGCTCGCGAACGGCGCACAGGGTCAAACACAGGAAACTCCTCGGTGAATGGAATTTGGGGGGAACGGAAATGGCCGGCCACGTCATGGCACAGCCCGACTGGGGACACAGGCTATGCGGGACCGCTCCACCCGGCACCGCTTGCTGTCATGGTGATCTGAAGTCGACAGGGGCTAGCAGGGGATGCGTAGTCTCGCGGCCATGTCTGATGCCAAGCCGTTGAATCTTGCTGCCTTCGTGATGAATACGACGTCCCACATCCTGCACGGGGCGTGGCGGGCGCCAGAGGCACGACAGACCGACTTCAATTCCCTCACCCATTGGATCGAGCTGGCGAAAACCCTTGAGCAGGCGCGTTTCGACTTCATCTTCTTCGCCGACGTCGTCGGCCTATACGACGACTACCAGGGCGACTGGAAGAAGTTCGTCGACTCCGGCCTACAGATCCCCAGCAACGATCCGCTGGTCCTCGCGTCGGCCCTGGCGTCGCACACCGAACACCTCGGTATCGCGATCACGAGTTCGATTCTGCAGGAACATCCTTTCGACTTCGCCCGCAAGATCTCGACGCTCGACCACGCCACCGGCGGTCGGGTTGCCTGGAACATCGTGACGAGTCTGTCGAGCAATGCGTGGCGCAACTTCGGCTACGACGGCATCACCGCGCACGACGACCGATACGCGTGGGCCGAGGAGTACGTCGACGTCGTCTACAAACTGTGGGAGGGGTCGTGGGACGACGGCGCGCTCATCCAGGACAAGGAATCGGGTATCCACGCCGACTTCGACCGCGTCCACAAGATCCACCACGTCGGAGCGCACTACCGGGTGGAGGGTCCGCACCTTGTGGCGCCGTCGCCGCAGCGCACGCCGGTCCTGTTCCAGGCCGGGTCCTCCCCTACCGGACGGCGCTTCGCCGCGCGCAACGCCGAGGCGCAGTTCATCGTGTCCCCCAATCCTGCTGCCGCGCAGGCGCTCACCGCCGATACCCGCCGGCTCGCTGCCGAAGCCGGCCGCGATCCGTCGGATATCCAGTTCTTCCAGGGTCTTTCGTTCGTCATCGGCAGCACCGAAGAGGAGGCGAAGCGCAAGGCGCGCGAACTCGACGACTACATCGATCCGAGCACCATCATCGCCCACTCGGCCGGCGGGCTCGGCTTCGATCTCGGGTTCTACGACCTCGACACCCCCATCGGCGAGATCAAGACGCAAGGCACGCAGAGCACCTTGCTGTGGCTGCGCGAGGCAGTGCCCGATCGCGAGCCCACGGTCCGCGACCTCGCCGAACTCCGCAGCCGTAGCGGCCGCGTGGTCGGGACACCGGAGCAGATCGCCGACCGCCTCGAACAGTGGCGCGACGCCGGCGTGGACGGCATCAACGTCATCAACGCCACCATCCCCGACAGCTACGTCGATTTCGCCGAGCACGTGTTGCCGGTCCTGCGCGACCGCGGGCTCGCCAAGCGCGATTACGAGCCGGGCACTGCCCGCTTCAAGCTCTCCGGGCGCGACCGCCTCCCGGAGTGACACCCCGCGGCACGGTACCGCGGCGCATTCGCCGAGGTGGCCGCGGCGCACGCCGCTCCCTGAGATCGCCGCCCTCAGCCAGGGGCGGGTCAACCGAATCCCCGACCAAGCGATTGCTTGGTTTGTTAGGTTCACTCGGGTGGGATTCCTGAAGCAGAACACTCCGGAGATCGACTTCCCGACGTGGAGCCAGGGGACGCGGGCGGAGAAGATCCGACCGATGGCCCGGCATTGGGCGGAGGTCGGCTTCGGCACGCCGGTGGCGCTGCACCTGTTCTACGTCGGAAAGATCGTCGCGTACATCGTCGTGGGGTGGCTGATCGTGATCAGCACCCCGGGCATCGACGGCATCTTCGACGTCACCGCTTGGTACAACGAGCCAATCGTCTTCCAGAAGGTCGTGCTGTACACGATGCTCTTCGAGGTCGTCGGCCTCGGCTGCGGGTTCGGCCCGCTCAACAACCGCTTCTTCCCGCCACTCGGTTCGATCCTCTACTGGTTGCGGCGCAAGACCATCCGGCAACCACCGTGGCCACACATCCCGCTCACCTCCGGCGACACCCGGCAACCGTTCGACGTGGTGGTCTATGGCGCCCTCCTGGTGATGATCGTGATCGCGCTGTTCAGTCCGGGAACAGGCGCAATCCCCGACCTCGACTCATCCGTCGGGCTACTGCCGGTATGGCAGATCTGGACGATCGTGGCGTTGCTGGCCGTGATCGGACTACGGGACAAGACCGTGTTCCTGGCTGCACGCGGTGAGGTCTACGGCGCGTTCTGTGTGACCTTCCTGTTCGCCGGTGTCGACATGATCATCGGTGCCAAGCTCGTCTTCCTCGTCATCTGGGTTGGTGCCGCGACGTCGAAACTGAACAAGCATTTCCCGTTCGTTATCGCGACGATGATGTCCAACAATCCGATCATGCGATCGCCGGCGATCAAGCGAAAGTTCTTCGAAGACTTCCCCGATGACCTACGACCGGGGCGTCGGGCGCGCTGGATCGCCCACTTCTCTACCGCCATCGAGGGTCTCGTCCCGATCGTGCTGTTCTTCTCCCACGGCGGCTGGGTCACTGCCGTCGCCGCATGCATCATGCTGATCTTCCACTTCGGCATCCTGTCGGCCATCCCGATGGGTGTCCCGCTCGAGTGGAACGTCTTCATGATGTTCGGGGTCGTGACCATCTTTGTCGGTCACGCCGACATCGGGCTCGACGATCTCACCTCGCCGTGGCCGATACTGCTCTTCGCCGCGTGCGCGGGCACCGTCATCGTGGGAAATCTGTTCCCCCGCAAGGTGTCCTTCCTGCCCGGCATGCGCTACTACGCGGGCAACTGGGACACCGGACTGTGGTGCATCAAACCGTCGGCGTCGGCGAAGATCGAGAGCGGGATCGTCGCGATCGCGTCGATGCCGGCCGCCCAGCTCGAACGCTTCTACGGCAGTCCCGAAGCCGCGCAGATCCCGCTGTACATGGGATATGCGTTCCGCGCCTTCAACAGTCATGGGCGCGCGCTGTTCACGCTCGCGCATCGAGCGATGTCCCCCGCCGACGAGACGGGATACGTTCTCACCGATGGTGAGCGGATTTGCAGCACGGCGATGGGCTGGAACTTCGGCGACGGTCATCTCTCCAACGAGCAGCTCATCGAATCATTGCAACGCCGTTGTCATTTCGAACCGGGTGAGGTTCGGATCGTCCTGCTCGACGCGCAACCGATTCACCGACAGACGCAGGAGTACCGCCTCGTCGACGCCGCGACCGGCGAGTTCGAGCGCGGATATGTGAAGGTGGCAGATCTCGTCACCCGTCAGCCGTGGGACGACGAGGTGCCGGTCACGGTCACCTGGAGGCAGGGTCACTGAGCTGGGAAGACCGTGGCCTCGTCGCAGAAACCGCACTTGTTGCCAGGAACCTCAGTTGCGGTCAGAAGCCGCTGATGCGCCTCGGGTTTCTGACCAGACACGCGGTTTCTGGGTTCGCGACACGCTGACGCGCACTCGGACGAGGATGTTCGTCCGGCCTTGGTCCGCAACGAAAAGTAGGGGAAGAAGTTCTTCCCCTACTCTTGGAGCTTAGGGGAGGAAGTTCTTCCCCTAGATTCTTCGGCAACGACGGAAGCGTACTTGCCCAGTTCAGAGGGTTGGTCACCGAACTCTTCGACGGATTCAGGCTAAGCCAGCACGGCCGGACCGAGGAATTCGCACACGAGCAGCGCAACCGCGAGATCGAGTCGATCACGGCCGGAAGGGATCTCCGCAAGAGCCTTTCCGATGCGGTACTTGACGGTGTTGCGGTGCAAGTTCAGCTGCTCGGCAGTGTGCAGGTGACTTTCCTTGGTGGCCAGGAACACCGACAGTGTCTCGCGCAGCATCGCCGCATTCGGGGAGTCGTCCGAAAGGCTTCCCAGGACTTCACGCACCCAGGCACGGGTGGTCTCGAGATCCTGGGCGAGCATCGACACCACCGCAACCCCTCGGTCCCCGAAGCCCACCACCGGAGTCGACACACCGGGCAACGTCGCGATGGCGTAGGCGGCGCGAGCCTGCTCGTGGCTGCGACGAAATCCGCGAATGTCACCGGCGGGCAGTCCGATTGCGATTCGCGTCGCCGCCGGTACGCGAACTCTCTGCATGACCTCCGCGGCGTCGACGCTGCGCGCCCGGCTGCCGAGCGGCACCCACATCCAGATCGTCGATCGGTCGACCGCGGTGATGACCGGCGGGCCCTCCGGTAGGAGCCGGCTCGCCATGTCGCGGGCGGTGCGATCCAGCTGCCGCAGGTCTGTCGCCTTGTCGTCGGGTGTCCACAGGATCACCGCAAGATGATTCTGCGCCAGGCGATACCCGGTCTCCCGCTCGAAGGAGCGCTCGTCGGGATCGGCAGAGTCCAGCAGCTGATGGATGGTCGAGGACAACACATTTCCCTCGGTGCCGAACCATCGTCGTCGTTCGTCTTCATATGCCTGGAAGACGTAGAGGGTGATCCAGTCGATGTAGCCGAAGATCACGTCCGAAACGTGTCGGGTCACCGCCATCGCCATGTCAGCGTCGAGCGACAACTCCTCGATCATGCGGTAGCACAACCGCATGACGCTGTTCTGTCCGAGGTGATATGCGCGCACCAACGAGTTCGACGGTACGTCGCGCTGGGCGAGACGCATGGCGTATTCCACTGCCGCCGTGGTGGGTTGCAGGTGTCCCACCGGAATGTCGTTGGCAAGCACATGGATGATCGTGGAGACATTTCCGTGCACGCTGGCGCCGAGCATCTCAACCAGCTTGGGATCGGTATCGAGCTGATCGATCTCCCGGGCCATCATCGCCGAGAGATCGGCAACGAGCTCGGGCTCGTTCTCCCGCAGTTGCTTTGCGATGATCGCGACCTGCTCGAGGACGTCGGCGTTCGCGCTCATCGGCACTTCGGCAAGACGGTCGCGGGCCTGCTGCCCCGCATTCGATCCGCTCATCGATCCCGCCCCGTCATCGCACACGTCCCCGTCATGGCACTCACCCCGTCATCGCACTCGCCGAAGACCCGACAGCGCCGCCAAGTGCCCGCACAGACCGTGCACACCGGCGCCGGGCGGAGTGGCCTGCGAGCAGATGTAGACCCCGTCGACACCGGTGGCGTACGGATCTACGGCGGCCCGTGGACGGAAGAGCAGCTGTAACCCGTCGTTCGCTCCGCCGATGATGTCTCCGCCCGCGAAATTGGCGTTATACGAATGCATCTGCGCGGTAGTGGTGCTGTGAGTGGCGACGATCCGATCACGAAAGCCCGGGGCAAACCGCTCGATCTGGCCGACGATCGCTTCGGTGGCGTCGCCGTCATAGCCATTGGGTACATGCGCATAGGCGTAGATCGGATTGATGGAGCCGTTGCTGCGCGTCGGGTCCGCGACGTATTGCTGGCCGAGCAGCACGAAGGGCCTCTCGACCATGACGCCCTGCGCCCGCTGGGTCTCCGTGTGGCGCACCTCGTCGAAGTCGCCGCCGAGATGTACAGTCCCGGCGCGGACGAGATCGGGGTTGGTCCAGGGGATGTCGCCGTCGATGGCGAAATCGACCTTGAAGGCCGACGATCCGGTCCGATACTTGTTGTAGGAGCGTCGAATCCGGGCCGGCATCCGATCGCCGTAGATCGAAAGCACCTGTGCCGGAGACAGATCCAGGAGCACGAGGTCGGCCGGTGGGATGTCGGCGCGAGCACTGACCCGAACACCGGTCTCGATCTTGCCGCCTTCATCGCGCAGCGCCGAGGCCGCTGCCGCGGTGATCGCGCCCGATCCGCCTTCGGCGACCGGCCAGCCGAAGCGATGTCCGCTCGCCGCGATCATCAGGCCCAGCGACGCGGTCAGCGGTCGGTCGAGACGGGTGTAGACGTGCGCGGCGATGCCCCCGTACAGCGCCCGCGCCGTCTCCGTGCGGAACCAGCGTGCCGCCACGGTCGCCGGCAACAGGGCACGCGGGCCGAATGCGGCGAGACGGAGAGGATGATGCGGCACGTTGACGATGGGCCGCAGCAGATCCTCGCCGAGGGCGTCGAAGTTGCGTGCGAGGTCCCCGAACATCAACTCCCATCGGCGTCCGTCGTCGCCGAGGCCGGCAGCGGTGGCCTCGATCGACCGGTACAGCAGACCTGCCTCGCCCGTGTCGAGCGGATGTCCACAGTCGATCTCTGGCCACCGCCACGTCAGGCCGTGACGATCGAGTCCCACCTCGGCCCAGAACGGCGAGCCGACACCCAACGGATGGAAGGCCGAGCAGTGGTCGTGGATGACCCCGGGCACCGTCAGCTCACCCGAACGCGCACCGCCGCCGATCTCGTCGGATGCCTCGAGCAGCGTCACCTCCACGCCCGCACGGGCGAGCGTGAGCGCGGCGGCGAGCCCGTTGGGCCCGCCGCCGACCACCACAGCAGTGGTCACTGACCCACCTTGTTGGGGGTCTGAACTCCGGTCTGAGCTACACCGTTGGAGCGCATCTGCGGTTCACGCACCACCTCAGGATCGGTGACGGCGCGGCGAGCGTCAACGTCCAGCGTCCAGTCCACCTCGAACGGGATGGGCCCGTTGGGCAGCCACGGCTGCTCGCCGACCGCGTCGCGAACCCGATAGGTGCCGGTCTCGATGACGCCGAGTGCCGCGTCGATCACCTTGAACCGCTGTGTTCCCCGGTGAATCGGCTGGGATTCGATCCAGGCGATCGTGAACTCACCCGGAGCGAAGTTGCAGCGTCGTTGCAGCGCGGCGATCATCTTCTCGTCGTGCAGATGCCCGTCGCCGAAGTTGAAGGCCACCAGCGAGTTACACGAGAACTCGGCCTCCCGGAGCGTGTAGGTGTCGATGTCGTCGCCGAGATGACGCATCATCAGCGAGAACAGCGCCCGACCCTGACTGTGCATCGACCGCCACGCCATCATCTGATGCATCACCACGTCGGCCACCTCCGGTTCGTAGGAGGCGAGCAGCTGCGTGCGGGTGTTCTTGGCACCGCGGACGACGAACTCGTCGAGCTTCTCCTCGGCGCCCGGCGCGAACGCCCAAGTGGCCGACGCCCAGTTGCCCGCGTACTGGCGCATGGACGGCAGGAACGACACCAGGTCGGGTCGCAGGTTGCCCAGTATCGGGAAGAAGCACAGGGCGGCAGCGATCAACACCATCACCCAGGGCATCGACGTTTCGGTGAGGCCGAAGCCGTCCCAGTTCGGGAAGCCCCAGAAGAGGAAGATCGCGGCGAACGCGAACAGCAGATTCCATTCGAGCGGCACCGCCAACGGGAACGTCGACAGGATGAACAGGTGGAAGCACACCATCAGCGCGACGGCCCCGAGGGTGAGCCACTTGTTGGTGGAGAACAACAGGATCAGCGGGGTGACGATCTCGACGATGGTGCCCAGCACATGGCCAACGCCACCGGCCAGTTTCGACGGCCGCATGTCCTCGGGAAAGTTGCGGTAGTGCGCGCGCTTGATCGCCTTGCTGCCCAACCACGGTGTGTTGGAGAGCATCGGCGGGATCACCATCGAGAAGTGATGTCCCATCTTCGACACACCCGCCCCGACCCACACCGTGACCATCAGCAACTTGAGGGCGATGATCATGTCCACGAAGGGCAGGAAGCCGAAGAAGACGATCGCCGGCAGGTACTGTTCCGAGCGCGCAGCAATGAAGATCACCTTGTCGCGCAATCCGATCACCACCATCAAGGGGATGAGCGGGTACATCAGTACAGGGTTCACCAGACCAGCATTGTCGGCGACCACGGAGTCCAGCGACGTCGAACTCACACCCGGAAGAACGATGGCCACAACCAGATTCACCAAGATCAGCGAATAGACCGCGATGTCGAACGGCGTGCGGGTGTCACCACGGGTGAACGGCACCTTGTCCGGCCACGGTGGCAGACGAATCGTCTGCGGCCGTAGCCAATACAGGAATCCGCCGGTCATCGGCTTGAAGTGCCCGGCCAGCGGACCCCACGAACCGCCGATGCCGAGGACCTCGACCAGCACCGTCCACAACAGGGCCTTCTGATAGACAATCGGCTCGTTCCACCACTCGCCGACGTGCAGCGGATTGAGGCCGGACGTCAGGGTGGCGATGGTGATGCCGACGCCGGCGTAGAACACGAACACCTTGACCAGATAGATCAGGTGCACCATTTTCGGTGTGCCGAAGCCGTATTCGGCCCAATGCGCACCGAGGATGCGCAGCCGCTCGAGGAACGGTTTGTCCAGAAAGGTCGCCGGGTCGACCGGCGGGAAGTCGGGTTGGGTCAATCCCATGGCAGATCTCTCCTCAATTGATTTGGGTATGGGGATGGGTGTTCGGGGTATGGGGTATCGCCACGACGCCAGGCCGGCGTCGCGGAGGCTTCTCTTTGTTCGCTCAGGTAGGCAGCGGGTCCTTGAGGCCGCTCCGTAGAGATGGCTTGTCGATCTTTCCGACGGGGTTGCGCGGTAGCTCGTCGACCACGTGAATACTGCTGGGCAACTTGATCTTTGCCAGCGCACCAGCGATGTGCGCGATGAGCTGCCCCTCGGTGATCATCCGATCGGGATAGGAAACGACAAACGCGACCGGCACTTCGCCGTACAGGTCGTCGGGCATTCCGACGACCGCGACTTCGAGCACGTCGGGATGGGTGGCGAGTGCGTTCTCGATCTCCTTGGGATAGATGTTCTCTCCGCCTCGGATGATCATGTCCTTGATCCGGTCGACGATGGTCAGGTAGCCGTCGGCGTCGAGCCGTCCGACATCGCCGGTGTGCAGACGTCCGTCAATCACCGTGCTGCTGGTCGCCTCGGGTCGATTCAGATAGCCGCGCATCACATTCGGGCCGGTGATGACCACCTCACCGATCTCGCCGGTCGGTACCTCGTTGTCGTCCGCATCGACGATGGCGATGTGCTGGTCGGGCAGGGCGGGGCCGACTGTGCCCAGCTTGCGCACTCCGTCGACCGGGTTGCACGCCGAGGCGCACGTGCCCTCGGTGAGTCCGTAGCCTTCGACGATGGGAATGCCGAGTCGGCTTTCGGCCACCTCCAGCAACTCCTTCGAGATCGGTGCCGCACCGCAGATCGCAAACCGCAGGGAGGCAACGGCATCCGCGGTGAGTCCGGGCTGCGAGACCAGCAACGCGTAGATCGTCGGTACCGCTGAGAAGTACGTCGGGCGTAGTCGTGCGGTGTCGTCAAAGAAGCGCGCGGGCGAGAATCTTCCGGTGATGCTCAGTTGGCCACCGGCAAGCATCGGAGCCAGGAAGCTGACGCAGATCGCATTGACGTGGAACAGCGGTAGCACCAGCAGTGCGTGATCGCGCTCGGTGAGCGAAAGATGCTTGGCCATGGCCGATCCCATGTAGAGCAGATTCGCGTGCGTCAGGCGTACGCCCTTGGGCCGGCCGGTGGAGCCCGACGTGTAGATGAGCAGCGCGTCGTCGGAAGGTGCCGGACTCTGCGGAGGCTGCCAGTCCGGCGATGCCTGTTCGGCCAGGTCTTCCGGTGCGATGACGGTACGTGCCGGCGACGCGCCATCCGGGCCGCCCACAACGATCCGCGCGCCCGAATCATCCAGCTGATAGGCCGCTTCCACGGGGGTGAATGCCGGGTTGACCGGAGTCGCAACCGCACCCACCCGCCAGGCCGCCATCATCGTGATCAGGAGTTCGACCCGATTCGGCAGGAACGTCGCCACCACGTCGCCCGCACCGACACCCTCGCGGGACAGCTGCTCGGCGACCGCTTCGACGCGACGTGCGAACGCGGCGTAGTCGAGCGCCACCGAATCGTCGCGGACGCACGGAGAAGCGCCGCGGTGGGCGAGGTCCCAGGCGAAGTAGGTACCGGTCACGGTTGTTGCCCTTTCGGTGACGATGGGGTGTGATCCAGGACACTATGTGCGGATGAACGCGCTGGGTACGGCCTACCAAGCCAGAGTTCAGGGACCGAATTGTGCTGAGGGGACAATCGCGGCTGCGAGACTTGACGCAGTTGCTCGTATGCGAAAGGTCCCCGTGATGGCATCGCTCTTCATCCGCACGCTGCAGGCGCACCAGTGGCTCTACGAACATTCCGGTGGGCTCGTCGGTCACCGACTGCTGTTCGGCAATCCGACGCTCCTGCTGCGGACCGTCGGGCGTCGTACCGGTGAAAACCGCTGTAGTGCACTGACATACGGCCGCGACGGGGACGCCTACCTGGTGGTTGCTTCCAACGGCGGTTCGCCGAGGCCGCCGGGCTGGTTGGCCAACGTGAAGGCCAAGCCGGACTGCGAGATCCAGGTGGGCCGCACACGTCTACAGGTGGTTGCTCGGCCGACCTATCCCGACGACCCAGATTACGCCCGGCGATTCGAGATCGTGGATAAGGTCAACCAGGGCCGATACACCGGCTACCAGAAGAAGACGTCCCGGCCGCTGGCCATCGTCGAATTGAGGCCGCCACACGGGTGATGCCATCGGGCAGTCACTGCCCATCGCTGTCGGCGTGATGATCAGTCCACTCCCGATCGTCGCGGTGGTGCTGATGTTGGTCAGCGGCAACGCGCGCGTGAACGCTCTGGCCTTCGTGGTGGCCTGGTTCCTCTCGATCACGGCGGTGACCGTGATCGTTTCGCTGGCCGCCGTTTCTGCCTCGTCCGACGACGGTGCGCCGTCTTCCTGGCAGGGCTGGCTGAAGGTCCTACTGGGCTTCGGGTTGATAGCTCTGGCAGTCAAGCAGTGGCGTGGCCGTCCGCGCGACGACGCAGAGCCAGAGACACCCAAGTGGATGGCCGCGGTGGACACCTTCACCCCGGTCAAGGCCGCGGGTCTCGCTGCGTTGCTGGCGGTGGTCAACCCGAAGAACCTGCTCCTGGCGGTGTCGGGAGGCGCTGCGATCGCGACTGCTGCAGCCGGCTCGACGGGCGCGGCGATCGGAGCCTCGCTCGTGTTCGCCGTGGTTGCGAGTGCCGGCGTTGCCGCGCCGGTGATCGTCTACTTCGGCGCCGGCGACCGTGCCGCACATATTCTGGGCAACCTCAAACAATGGCTCACCCAACACAACGGTCCGATCATGGCGGTGTTGTTGCTGGTCATCGGTGCGAAACTGATCGGCGACGGCATCACCATCCTGTGAGCACCCATCTGCGGTGACCTCCCACCCGAACCACCGGCGTACGAGAAGTCTCGAGAACCGGAGGTCATCGTGGAGTCATCAAGTGGTTGCAACTCAAGGCGAGGTCGTCATCGCGCACCCGAACGTCGCCGTTGGGCGGGGTGGGTAGCTGCGGGGTCGGCCCCGGCCGTCCTGGCGTTCGCCGGCGCCGGACTGGCATCAGCCGAGACCACCGCACCGGCCCGACATCCTGCGGTGTCGGTGCACCAGTCGGGCGATCGCACCGGACCTGGTGTGCGTGCGCTTCCTCGCTCAGCGCCACTGCCACGCCTCGATCCGGCGAAGTTCCGGGCGCCGCAGCGGACCGAACCGGTCCGTCCGATCGTCGCGCCGCGCGGAACGGTGCGGATCGGCGATCTCCAGGCTCCAACGCCGAATTGGATGAACTCGCAACAACGCTCCCAGGTGAACAACGCTGCAGCAGACGCTGAGGCGCAGGTCGCCACTGCTGCCGATTCGGTTGGCCTACCCGCCGCCCGTTCGGATCGGGTGGCCGCAGCGGTCGTCGGTGATTCCGCCGCAGGTGCCGCCATCGCCACGGCCACCGTCGGAGCTCCGCTCGCGGCCGCAGGTGCGCTGGTCGGAGGTGTCGCCGGATTGATCGTCGGCGTGCCGTTCCTGCCGGCCGGCCTGGTTGCCGGTCCGATCGCGGGTGCGGCCATCGGTGCAGCGGCCACCGCTGCCCCGTTCACAGCACTCGGCGCGGGCATCGGTGCCGGCGTCGGATTGGCTCGCGGATTGGCCGAACCACCGCACCGCTGAGGTCTGCTGTCGTCCGTTCGGACGCATCCCTGCGTACTGACGTGACACTCTCTGTGTGATTGCCGATGCTCTACACAGGGAGGTCAGCATGAGTGCCAGCGGGACGCGGTTGGCGGCAGGTGACGTGATCGCCGGGTACACCGTCATCCGGACGTTGGGGCGCGGCGGGATGGGCACGGTGTATCTCGTGCAGCATCCGCGCCTGCCGCGGAATCAGGCGCTGAAGGTGTTGGCGTCGACCCTCGGCGGCGATCCGTCGTTCCGGGAGCGCTTCCGACGCGAAGCGGATCTCGCGTCGCGCCTCGATCATCCGAACATCGTCAATGTTCAGGACGCCGGGGTCGAGGACGACGTCATGTGGATCGCGATGCAGTACGTCGACGGCACCGACACCGCGGCGATGCTCCGCGACAGCGACGGACCCCTGCGGGCCGACGCCGTGGTGGGGATCATCGCCCAAGTCGCGTCGGCACTTGACTACGCACATGCACAGGGGCTTCTGCATCGTGATGTGAAGCCCGCCAACATCCTTGTGACCGCAGGGGCGAGCGTTGCGACGGGGCAGTTGAACACCGGGCAGGCAGGGTCGTGGCGGGCGCTGATCGGTGATTTCGGTGTGGCCCGTCTGATGACCGACTCCACCGATCTCACCGGCACCGGCAACATGATCGGGACCCTCAACTATGCGGCCCCCGAGATGTTCGGCGGTGCACCGCTCACACCGGCGGTCGACGTCTACGCGCTCGGCTGCACGCTGTATGAGTTGCTCGCCGGGCAGCCTGTCTTCACACGGCCCGACCAGCTCGGCCTGATCGGCGCGCACGCACACGCGCCGGTCCCGCGTCTGTCCGAGGTGCGTCCCGATCTACCGGTCGCACTCGACGACGTGATCTTTCGAGCGCTCGCCAAGCGGCCCGAGGACCGCTTCCACACGTGCACCGACCTGGCTGCGGCAGCATCTGCCGCGTTGCATGAGAAGCCATCTCCGACAACAACTCTGGGACGAACGGTGTTGTCGCCACCCGCGTATCGTCCGACCGAGATGCGCCCCACCACGGCTGTCGGGCGACCCAACTTCAGTGGGCCGGCGCCGGCCTATCCGCCGCCGGGGAACCGCCCGCCGACCGGACCGCCCCCTGGTGGGCCGAGCCCCACTCCCCCGCGTCGTACGGGGTTGATCGCGGCCGCGGTGGTCGGGGTTGTGGTGTTGGTGGCGGCCATTGCGATTGCCGCGGTGGTTCTCACCGGTGGTTCCGACGACACACCGAGCGCCGCGGTGCAGACCACACCCACCACCGTGGGTTTGTCCGTCACGGAGACGTCACCGCCGACGACCGCCTCGACCACTGCGGAGGCATCGCTGACGGGAACCTGGCGTGGTGCGGTGTCGGGAGATCAGACGGGCTTCGACGTCGTCGCCACCATCACGTCGAATCAACCGGTCGCCGCCACAGTCGAGTATCCGCAAATCGGTTGCGCCGGAACATGGACCGAGAAGTCTCGGCAGGGGACGACGGTGATCCTGACCGAGAACATCACCCGCGGCACCTGCGTCACGTCGGAGATCACCATCACCCCGATCTCCGACGATTCGCTCTCGTACTACTCCAGCTATTTCTCGCAGTCGCAGAACCGGACGTTCGTCATCAACGCGACGCTGCGGCGCGTGTGACTAACCGATCCCGAGGTGCTCTTCCAGCATCCCGACGAGCCGATTCTCGATCACTGATTCCGGGTTGATGGTTTGTCGGAGTTGGAGTCGGGCGAGTTCGTTTCGCGTGCGGGCGTTTTCGAGCAGCCGGAAGTGCCCGACGACACTGTCCTCGGTTGCCTGTGTGTCACCGTCGTCCGGCGGCCCGTGGATTTCCGCACGCACTCTGTTGAGGTGTGCGGTGAATCCGGCGGCGATGTCGGGGAAGCGGTTGATTTCGACAAGCTCAATCCGGCGGATGCGTGCAGGGTTGGGTGGTGCGCCGGGGTGGGCGTTGAGTCGCCACGCGCACCGTCCGGCGTCGGGGCCGTCCTCGATGATCCAGGTGGTGAACTGACCCGGTTTAGGCCCGACTCGCCGGTTATGCGGTGGGCAAGCCGGATACAGTTCGGTGATGTCGGTGTTGCCGCCCAACGCGAAATCCAGTTTGGCGTGGTGTATTTCAACGTGGGTGGCCGGTTGATCACAGTCCGGTGCCGAACACCGCTCCCCGCCGATGCGAACAAACGACGCCAACCGTTGAGCCATGGAGGCCAACCGCTTACCCCGACCAAGGAACAGCGGCTCGGGCTTCGCGCCATCAAAGATCGCCAGCCACGGCTGCACCTGTCCGGCCATGCCGATCAGTTCAGAGATCGGGATGACCCCACCGGTGGCGGTGGTCGCCACCCCGGACCCCCGGACCAAATCCGCCAGGTTGGCTTTGATGATCAGCTGGATCGGCAGACCGCGATGGGTTGTGCCGAGCAGACCGTCTTCCAACACCGCTTTCAACAACGCGTTGAGCGCGTCGTGATTGCACTGGGCCACCGACCGCCCGTCCCGCAGAGCGGCCGCGGCCACCACGTTGGGGTCGGCATCCTCATACGGCCCGGACGGCGACTCGGGGTCCTGTGGGTTGTTCATTCCGGGCTGCGCCCACGCGGCCAACATCGTCGCAAATCGGTTTGCCAGAACAGGATCGAGCGTGCCGGTGAGCTTTGACGTGCCGTCGGCGCGTTGCTTGTTCATCCACAGATTGCGGCGCCGGGCGCGGTCGGCGTCGTCGGACAGGGTGCCGTCGGGGTCGAGATGACCGAGGAGGCGTTGTCCGGCGGTGGCGATGTCGTTGGGGGTGTGTTCTTTGGCGATGTCGACCATCTGCCGCTCGGCCGCAACCTGCACGTCGTGCGGGGTGGTGTGCGGGATCTGATCGAGGGTGTCGAGCACGGCGCGGATGTGTCCGTGTCCGATGCTGCCCTCGGCGAACGCTTCGGCCACCGCGGGGAAGCGGGGTTCGCGTTCTTCGCCGGTCGGCTGGCGGAAGGTGGCGGTGACGGCCATCTGGGCGCGGCGTCGGCCCGGATCGGACACGCGCAGGCGGGCGTTGAAGAAGTTGGTGGGGCTGCGATATCCCATGCGGTGGGGCAGATCTCGATCCGACACCTCGACCAGCTGCCGGTCCCCGGCATAAGTCATCCGAGCCAGAGCCTGCTCATGGGCGGCAGCGACCTCCACCAACTCGTCGTCGGTGCACGCTGTGAGATCAGCCTCGACCAACTCGTCGAGCAGGGCATGGACCTGCGCCACCAACTCCGCTGCGCGTGACGTGCCGCCGATAGTTGTGGTCATCCGATGCTCACCCCCGAAAGCCGTCCCCTCGAACTTGTGTTCGAGAGTAACCGCTCCGAGCGGCCCGCGCAAGGGATTTCTCGAAAATTCTTTCGATGAGTTTCTGGCGGCTGCTCAGTAGGGCGGAACGTCGATGATCGGTCGTCGGACGTCCGCACCGGCACCGTCGAAATGCCACCACTCGCCCGAGTACACCGACAGCCCGCCGGCGGACATCGCCGACCGTAATCTTGCGCGATTACGTTGTGCCACCGCGGAGACTCCGTCGGTCGCGTACGCGGTTGCCGCAGGCGTGAAGGAGTCGAAGTCGGTACCCATCTCGACGAGGCAACGGTCGGCGATGCGCCGGTTCGGCGGGCAGCCGGGTCGTCGCGCGGCCAACGTGACGTCGACCGACCTGCCCGACTCGTGACTGCGCGAATACGGCCCCGGCGCAGCGACCCACGCGGGATTCGACACCTTCTCGTACATGGTCTGCTGCACCGAATGCGGGCGGTAGCAGTCCCAGAACACCAACACCTCGTTGCTGCGCCGTAGTTGTTGCGCGGCACGACGCAGTCCCGGACCCATCGACCGGTGAACCAGGCAGCGTGCATTGGCCGGGTACAACCGCACCCCGACAAAGTTGTTCGTCGTCGCATACCGCAGATCGATCAGCGCATCGGGCACAACGCTGCGTACATCGATGAATCCGACCGACCGGGCGTTGGCCGACACCGGCGGAATCCGCGTCGGCGATGCAGTGACGCTGCCTGGCGGCGAGATGATCGACGGGCTCACGTTCTGCGACGGCGACGCCGAAGCCGTTCGTTCCGACAGGGTTTCGTTGGCGCACCCGACCGCGACGGTGCCGGCCACCAGCAGGGTGACCAACCGCAGAACCGATCGTCGACGCATTGGTGTGTTTCTACCACGTCTCCGATGCACGAGCGTCGAGTCATAGGCTTGCCATGTGCACGCGAACACCATCACCGTGGCCTCGTGGAACACCGAATGGGCGCCGAACTCCGGCAGGGGTGTGGCGGTACGGAAGCAGATCGGTGCCGTCGACGCGGACGTCTGGGTCGTGACCGAGGGGCAACACTGGTTGCTACCCGACAGCGGGCACGCCGTCGATGCGGGTGACGACTGGGGGTATGACGCAGCTGCCCATCGCCGCAAGACTCTGCTGTGGTCGCGTTGGCCGTTGACCGACATCGTTCGGCTCGACCGGGGCGCCGGGAAAGGCCGCGTGGTGGCTGCTCGGAACCACACTCCGATCGGTGAGATTCAGATTCTGGCCGTGTGTATTCCGTGGGCGAGTGCGCACGTGACCACCGGACGCAAGGACGCCACCAATTGGTCTGAACACCTCGAATGTTGTGACCAGATCGCCGGTCTCGCATCCGGATTCGACCCGTTGGTTCCCACAGTGGTGGCCGGCGACTTCAACCAGCGGATACCTCGCGCACGCCAACCGATCCGAGTAGCGGAACGTCTGACGGATCTGCTGACGCCTTGGCGCGTGCACACCGCCGGAGAGGTCGAGCATGGTCCACTGATCGATCACATCGCGTCCACGATGGAGGGCGTCGAGCTTCTTGCGTGGCCGGGTCGTGTCGACGGCATCCGGTTGAGTGACCATTCGGGTGCGATGTGCCGTCTGCGCTGCACGTGACCGGCCACGAGGGGTCGCTTGCCGCATCAGTGTCGTGACCAACCGCCCCACGTCGAACGTTGCGCGCCGGTACGCTCATCACCACCTGCCGGCCCGACGCTCCACGAGGTGCGTGATCACCCATGACGTCACAGGACTTCCCCGTGTCGATGCGTCTCTCGGGATCGGTGTCGGTGACCGTCGGCGGTGAGACAGCCGTCATCAGGTCCCGCCGCGAACGCGCGGTGCTGGCGCGACTGGCCGCCGCGGGAGGGCACATCGTCTCCTCGGATCGGCTGATCGACGATCTCTGGCATGGCGAACCACCGCCCAAGGCGCTCGCGGGTCTGCAGGTGCACATCTCCAATCTGCGTCGCGTGCTCGAACCCGGTCGCGCGCCGCGCACTCCTGCTCAGATCCTGGTCAGCGACGCGCCCGGTTATGCCCTGCGACTGCCGCGCGAGGCCGTCGACCTGTGGCGTTTCGAGGATCTCGTGGGCTGTCCCGAATCAGACGTCGGCATCCGCCACACCCGGCTCACGGAGGCGCTGGAACTGTGGCAGGGCGTGCCGTTCGGCCCACACGCCGAGGACGACTGGGCCCGCGGCGAGGTGGCCCGTCTGTCCGAATTGCGTCTCGCAGCAACCGAAGCGATCGCGTCGACAGCCCTCGAACTCGGCAGGGACGCCGAGGCTCTCGCCGCGCTTTCCGGCTTGCTCGACGTGCACCCCGACCGGGAGGAACTCTTCCGGCTCACCGCCCTCGCGCAATACCGACTCGGTCGCCAGGCGCAAGCACTTCAGACTTTGCGAACGCTGCGCGAGTATCTTGCCGACGAACTCGGCGTCGACCCATCACCGCCCTTGCGGGAACTCGAATCGGCTATTTTGCACCATGATTCGCGGATTCAGCGAGCACCGGCGTCGGTAACCGCGCCGGCGCCCGTCGCCACCACACCTCGCCGCGTCGACCCTGCTCCCCGACGGACAGGACCCGAAGCGGCGCGTCGGGCCGAGCTCGGAAAGGTCGAGGTGCACGCCGCGTCGACACTGCAGTCCGGCGCGCGGTTGGTGTGGATCACCGCAGAGGCCGGCGGCGGGAAATCGACTCTGGCCCAACATGTCATTCGCCGGCTGGGCGAGGAAGGGTGGACGACTGCCATCGGGCACTGCCCGGAGGTCGAGGGTGCGCCAACCGCATGGGCGTGGCGAGAGGTCCTGACCGGCCTCGGAGCGGAGATCGATACCGACGACCCGTTCCGCATCGCACGAAAGGTCCTCGATGCGTGCGCGTCCGCGCCGACGGATGGCGTCGGAACCGTGCTTGTCCTCGACGACGTTCACCGCGCCGACAGCGCCACCCTGCAGATCCTGCGCCAGCTCACCACCTGGCTCGCCGATGTGCCGGTGCTCATCGTTGCCACGTACCGGCCGTCGGAGGCCGGCGGCGAATTGCTGGCCAGCGGTGCGGCTTTGCTCTCGGTCACGGCCGACCATCTGGCGCTGTCGGGACTCACCGATGCGGGTATCCGGGCCGTCGCGGGCGAGGCCGGGCTTCGCCCCGTCGACGACGAGACGATGGCCCTGCTGCGGTCCCGCACGGACGGTAACCCGCTGTTTGTCCGGGAACTCGCGCGGCTGATCGCGTCACGCGGCCGCGGGGATGCCCGCACCGGAGTGCCGCGCGGTGTGCGGGAAGTGTTGTTGCGCCGCATCGAACAACTGCCGCCGGCGACCGTTGCGGTGCTGGAGATGCTGTCGGTGTCCGGTCGTACCGCCGACACCGACGCGCTGGTCTGCCTGTGCACGGTGAGTCTCGGTTCCGAGAACGCGGTGCTCGACGCGCTCGACACCGCGGTGGTCGCAGGTTTGCTGGCCGTCGAATCCGACGATGTGCGCTTCAGTCACATCCTCATGCGCGACGTCGTCTACGACGCGATACCGACCCTGCGCCGGCGACGAATGCATTGGCAGGTGTTCCGGCAGCTGGAAACCCGCGCGCCGACAGAGGAACTCGCCGTGCACGCCGCTCTCGGAGCCACCGGTGCGACGGTTGCCGAGGCACTGCCGATCGTCGAAGCAGCAGCCCGGCAACGGTTCTCCACCGCGCTCGCTGCCGACTCGGTCGAGTTGTGGCAGCGGACGGTGGATCTGCATCTGCTCGCGGGGCACGACGCGGCGTCGGCTCCGATCGGTGACCGGACGGCACTCGTTGAGGCACGCTGCAATCTGGTCACCGCATTGGCCCACCGCGGCGATGTGGCGCTCGCGCGAGAGAACCAGCGTGATGCCATCCTGCTCGCGGAATCGCTCGGTGACCGGGCGATCATGGTGCAGGCATTGACCTGCTGGCGCACCCCGTGGATCTGGGGAACACAGACGAAAGGCGTTCTGGACACAGAGATCGCATCGGCGCTCGACCGAACGCTGGCCGACGCGACCGGCGCCGAACGCGTGGCACTGTTGGTGGCAGCCGTGCTGGAGTACGAGAGTGCCGACGAACGGCTCGCCGCCGAGTACGGTCGCGAAGCGCTGCGACTGGCTCGGGATCTCGACGATCTCGAATTGCGCTGTGCTGCTTTCAATGCCCGGGTGTTCACCGCCGTTGGACCGGACGATCGTGCCGAATTCACCGTGATCGCCGAGGAGTTCTTGGACACCGCGCGCGCAGCCAAAAGCCTCGCCTATCAGGCGGCCGCGCACTTCTTCCTGTTCATGCTTCGGCTCGCGCAAACGGACCTGCCCGATGCGATCGAGCAGATGCGACTGGCGATGAGCACCGCCACGAGCGGGCGCCTCGGGCAGTTGGCGATCGTGCTCATGTCGTTCAGCGCCGTGCTGGAGGTGCTGCGCGGCAACCTCGACGCTGCCGAGATCATCTATGCTGCCCTCACCGCTCAGCTTGTGGGAGCAGGAATTCCAGCAGGCGCCGACTTCCATGTGCTCTCGGGTGTGTGCCTCGGTTGGCACCGCGGCAGCATCGCCCCCATCGCCGACGACCTGGCCGCCATCTATGCGCGCGCACCCCGGACGGTGGCGTGGACGCAGGTGATCGCGCTGCTCGACACCGGCCGCGTCGACGAGGCACGTGCGCTTGCCGAGAGTGACCCGCCGATCAGCCGGGACTACTACTGGACCGGCAACCAGGCCTTTCATGCCCGCGCACTGATTCGCCTCGGCATGGTCGAAGAAGCGAGACAGCTCTACGACGAGCTCCTCCCGTGGTCCGGCTCGATCGCCGGATTAGACGCTGCGAGTGTGGCTTTCGACCCGATGGACCTTCTCTTAGCCGACCTCGCCGAGCTGGTCGGTGAATCCGAACAGGCTGCGCGGCATCGTGAGCTCGCACGCGAAGTGTCCGCGAAGGTCGCGCGCGATCTCGCCGGGATCGGCTGAGGGGCAGGCAGTCACTTCGACCGCCGCGCAGCAATCACTCTGTCGCGCACCTCGTCCGGCCAGATGTTGCGTGTCGGCGCCACTGCGTCGATCGCCGAAAGTCTTGCTGCATAACGCTTCAGGGCGCGTCGGTCTCCGTCGGACTGCGTGATGCCCAGGTACTCGGCGGCGACCGGGTGCTGGATGGCCCGCACTGCGGCGGTAGGGAGCTTCTTGAAGAACCAGTAGTCGGGTCGCAGGAGTTGATCGCGGTACCAGGCCACGCCCGGTTCGGGGTCGAGTTCGGTCGCGAGTGCATATGCGAAGTACTCGTCGAACTCGGCAAGGGTCGCGGGCATCACGCGCGACGAGATACCGAAGCGGCGATACCACTCACAGGTCTCGGCGTAGAGCTGTTCCCGCATTGGCTCGGTCAGGCCGCCGAAGAAGACATCGACGCACGTGAACAGGGCGTCGACGTAGGTGGCGTGCTCGAAGAAGAACACGTCGGGGTTGAGCGCGTGGTAGCGCCGACCGTCGGGGCGTTGGCCGTGGAACTCGTCGTGGCTGTAGCGGATCATGCGCACCTCGTCGAAGTCCGCGTCGTACGCCGACCGCACGATGCACGGTGCCGTGCGCTGCTTGTGCACAAAGACACGGCGTTTGACCAGCGAGAACTCGTGGGTGGCCGACGCGATCGACGGGTGCAGCATCTGCAGCGAGACCGCCCGGCAGATCGACATGACGAACCGGCGGTCGCCGAGATAGCGCCACAGCAGTGAGTTCTCGTCGAGCGTGACATCTGCGTCGTTGCTGATGGTCATCGTGGCACCCCCGTCGGACCGATTATCTGATCACAACTGTAGTCAGACTTGGCCGCCGTTTCGCCCCCGGTCACCAAACTGCGACCTACCATCGAGACGCGGGGATCACCGAGTGAGGGGACCGACGTGGGCAATGGCGCCGACATCGAGGTACACGGCGAAGCGGACTCGCGCTTCGCCGGCGTCCGGGACGCGCTATCCGAGCAACTTGCGTCGGGTGAAGAGCTCGGTGCCGCGATCGCCGTGGATATCGACGGCGACCTCGTGGTCGACCTGTGGGGCGGTCACCGCGATGCGGCTCGCACGCTGCCGTGGGACCGCGACACCATCGTCAACGTGTGGTCGACGACCAAGGAGGTCACCGCCCTCGCGGTGCTGATGCTGGTCGAGCGGGGCCTGGTGGATCTGTACTCGCCGGTGGCCACCTATTGGCCGGAGTTCGCGCAGAACGGCAAGGAAGCGATCGAGGTGCGCCACGTCATGGCGCACACGTCGGGGGTGTCGGGCTGGGATCAACCGTTCACCATCGCCGACATGTACGACTGGGACTCGTCGGTGGCGAAGCTGGCCCGGCAGGCGCCGTGGTGGGAGCCGGGTACCGCGTCGGGCTATCACGCGCAGAACCAGGGGCATCTGCTCGGTGAGATCGTGCGACGCGTGACCGGCAAGCACCTCAAACAGTTCGTCGCCGACGAGATCGCCGGGCCGCTCGGCGTCGACCTCCAGATCGGGGCCAAGCCCGAGGACGACGAGCGGATCGCCGAGATCATCCCGCCACCGCCGCTCGATCTCGACTTCTCGTCGGTGCCCGCCGACTCGCCGATGATCCGCACCTTCACCGGTCCGGTCGCAAGTGCCAACGCCGCCAACAGCATTGCGTGGCGTCGTGCCGACATGGGCGCGCTCAACGGACATTCGAATGCCCGTGCGCTGGCGCGAACACTGTCGGCGATCTCTCGCGGTGGGTCGGTCGATGGCGTGAACCTGTTGTCCGAGAAGACGATCGACCACATCTTCGACGAGCAGGCGCGCGGCGTGGATCTTGTCCTCGGTGTTCCGTTGCGCTTCGGCATCGGCTTCGGGCTGCCCGAGCCGGTGACCGTCCCATCCCTTCCGGATGAACGAATCTGTTTCTGGGGTGGCTGGGGCGGATCGGTGACCGTGATGTTCCCGGACCGTCGACTCACCATCTCCTACGTGATGAACAAGATGGGTCCCGGCGTCATCGGGTCGGACCGCTCCGACGCCTACACCCGCGCGATCCTGGCGGCCGTGCCGTAACTTCGTGGCCGCTTCCCTCCGCTCCCTGAGGTGTGAGGAGCGCAAGCGACGAGCCTCGAAGGGCAGGTGACGAACGCTGATCTCCCTCCTCATCGTCCTGCTCGTCCTCGGCACTGCCGCCTCGGCCTGCGCCGTCATCGCGGCCTACGTCTACCTTCGGGATCGCCCCGACCGCGATCGCGAGACTCGAGATCGACTGGCACGACGATGGCTTGTGGCCACCGCCATTCTGGGGTTGTCGGTCATCGTGTTGCGGTTTGTGTGGGTGCTGTTGCTGTGATGTGACTGCTGCCTCCGCCGATCCCTGAGGTGCGACGAGCGCAAGCGAGGAGCCTCGAAGGGTGCCGGCGAGACAAGAGTGTCCTCTCGCCAGGGCTTCGAGGCTCGTCGCTAGCGCTCCTCACTCCTCAGCCAGCGGGAGGGCGACTCTCTTGCACAGAAGCTTTGGCTACCGGAAAGGCAATACGCACCACCGCCTTCCGGATCTCCTCCGCCCAGAGCACCGACGATGCGACCGCCACCGCGAACGCCCACTGCGGAGCCGTCAGCGACGTCGTGTCGAAAAGATCTTGCAGGAAGCCGACATTCAACACCGCAATCTGCAGGATGATGACGCCGACGATGGCGAACCACACGGCCTGATTGGTGAACGTCTGCAACGAGAACACCGAGTGGCGATCCGACCGCACGTTGAGCAGGTTGAAGACCTGATAGAACACAAACGTCGTGAAGCCCAGAGTTGTTGCGAACAGGGCGTCGTCGGCGCTGTCGGGGAAGATGTCGTCGGCGAAGACGAGCACGAGGATCGTGCCCACCGACATCACGATGCCCAGGAACAGGATGCGTACCAGGCGATTTCGGTTGAGGAGTTGCTCCGACGGTGACCGTGGTTTCTCACGCATGACGTCGGGTTCGGTGGGGTCGACGCCGAGCGCCAACGCCGGCGGGCCGTCCATGATGATGTTGACCAACAGGATCTGCAGCGCCGTGAACGGTGCGCCGCCGGCGATCCCGAACACCCCCGCGGTGAGGAAGATGATCACGAATCCCCATGCGGTGGTGAGCTGGAACTTCACGAACTTGATGATGTTGGCGTAGATACCGCGACCGTCGCGTACGGCCGCGACGATGGTGGCGAAGTTGTCGTCGGTGAGGATCATCTTGGCGGCGCCCTTGGAGACGTCGGTGCCGGTGATGCCCATGGCGATACCGATGTCGGCCTGTTTGAGCGCGGGGGCGTCGTTGACTCCGTCGCCCGTCATGGCGACGACGTCACCCGCCTTCTGGAGGGATTCGACGTAGCGGATCTTGTGTTCAGGGGCCACCCGGGCCAGTACCCCGAATCCTTCAGCACGAGAGACGAGTTGGTCGTCGTCGATCTGGTCGAGATCGCTGCCCGACACGGAGTCGCCGTCGATGCCGAGATCGTGGGCGATCGCGCTCGCGGTGGTGAGGTGATCGCCGGTGATCATGTGGACGCCGATGCCTGCACCGTGGGCGACCTTGATGGCTTCCCGCGCCTCGGGGCGTGGCGGGTCCAAGATGCCGACGACGGCGTAGACGACGAGGTCCTGCACCGCGTCGAACAATCCCTCGGCGTCGGACGGCAGTGTTTCCAGGGTGCGCCCGGCGATCATCAAGGTGCGTAGCCCTTGGCGTGCAAGGGAATCCACTGCGTCGGTGATGCGGTCACGGTCGGCGTCGGTGAGTTCACGCTCGCCGTCGCCGCCGCGCAGACGATTGGCGCGAGTCAGCAGAACGCCCGGCGCACCCTTCGCGTAACAGCGCACCCGGTCCTGCGGGTTGGGTGTGCTGGTCTCGTGGAAGGTGGCCATGAACTTGTAGTCGGAGTCGAACGGAACCTCACCGAGGCGCGGATGACTTTCCCGCGCACCCGCGACGTCGATGCCGCCCTTCTCGGCGAGGACGACGAGTGCGCCCTCGGTGGGGTCGCCGACGAGCGTTCCCTCGGAGACCGACGCGTCGTTGCACAGCGACATCGCCAGATAGGCGCGGCGGAAATCGGGCAGCGGTTCCTCACCGTCGCTGAGGATGTTGCCGTCGGTGCCGTAGCCCTCACCCGTGACGCGGTAGCTCTTGCCGCCGGCCAGGAAGCGTCGCACCGTCATCTCGTTGAGCGTGAGCGTGCCGGTCTTGTCGGTCGCGATCTGCGTGGTGCTGCCGAGTGTCTCCACCGCGGCGAGCTGTTTGATGATCGCGCCGCGTTTCGCCAACCGCGACGCACCCAGCGCGAGGGTGAACGCAACGACGGCGGTCAGGCCTTCGGGGATGGTCGCGACGGCAAGCGACACGGCGGTGAGGAGGAGGTCGTCCCACGACTCGCCACGAAGCAGACCCAGGATGAACACGATCACGACGACGACGATCGCGACGATCGTCAACAGTGTCGCCAGCTGATCGATGCGACGCTGCAGCGGCGTCTTGTCGGTGCCGGCGCCGCCGAGGAGGCCGGCGATCTTGCCGATCTGGGTGTGCATGCCGGTCGCCGTGACCACCATGACGGCGCGGCCGCGGGTGATCTCGGTGTTCATGTAGAGCATGTTGGTGCGGTCGCCGACGGGGAGGTCGGGGTCGTCGAGGGCTTCGGTGGTCTTGTCGACGGGCTGCGACTCACCGGTGAGCGCCGCCTCGGCCACCTGCAATCGCGCCGCCTCGACCACTCGGCCGTCGGCTGGTATCGCGTCACCGGCTTCGAGGAGGACGACGTCGCCGGGCACCAGGTCGGTGCGGTCGATCTGCTGTTCACGACCGTCGCGCCGGACGCGGGATCGCGCGATGGACATCGTCTGCAGCGCCTTCAGACTCTCCTCCGCGCGTGACTCCTGGACGTAGTTGAGCACCGTGTTCAGCGTGATGACCAGCAGGATCACCACCGGCGTCTCCCACTCGTGCGACACCCCGGCGCTCACCGCAGCCGCGACGATGAGGACCAGCGTCATCTTGTCGGCGAGGAGCCGGACGATCTTGCGCAGAGCGGATTCGCCGGCTTGTTCGTCGAGCCGGTTGGCGCCGGAGGTCTCCCGGCGATGCGCGGCCTCGGTGTCGGAAAGACCCTGTGCGGTATCGACGTTCAAGGTCATCGTGATGGTGTCCGGACTCGACGTGTGTGCGGCGTCGGGGTCGATGTCTGCCATGCGTGCTCCTTCGCGACGTCCCGCGTTCGAGCACGGGGTCTCACCGTGAATCTGTGTTGAGCTAAGCACAGATCACTACTCGTCGGGCGCTTGCCGACTCCCTGGCAGATCTGGTGTCTTCCCGCACGACGTCGTGGTGAGATCCGCATCGATGACACGTGACATGGGCGTCAACTGGATAATCCAGACGACGACGCTGACCGGTGTCATCGGTGCGGATGTCACAGTCAAGAAACAACGAGTTCTCGGAGGTAACGATGCCGACCAACGGTTGGGAGTTCTGGCGTCTCATCCGCGTCGACGATGAGTCCGTGGACTGGCTGGCAGCCACCAAGCCGAACGCCCGCGCTTTCATCGATCAGCGCAAGGTGTGGACGCTGATCCCGAACCGATCGATGTTCATCGCCAACTGGTTTGTGACCGAGGACCATCACCGCGGCTCCGATTACTTGTGGACCCACGAGAACATCGACGTCGACGAAGCGCGCGAGATCGCACTCGAGGTTCCCGACATTGGTGGCGACGAGTTGCAGCGCATCACCAGCCCCAAAGCTGGACTGACGCTGGACCAGATCGACCGCTATCCGGTGGAGAAGGTGCTGGGCAACCGCGTGGCGACAGTGTTGAGTGCTCGGCGATCACGCCGCTGACTCAGCAGGCTCCTTCTTTTTGCGCCGCGGGATGAAGTGCATGATCACCACGATGATCGCGCCGACCACCAATCCCACGAGCGCCGACACCACCGTCCCAGCGGTCCAACTCAACAGTCCCCCGAATCCATGGGCGAGTTCTTCGAACCAGTGCTCGATGTCGTGTAGACGGTCGGCGGGCCAGTGGAATCCGGCCTCGCCGACGTTGACGATCAGAATGTGGCCACCGACCCACAGCATGGCGGCGATACCGACGACGGTGAGCGTGGACATGATCTTCGGCATCGCCTTGACCAGGCCACGCCCAATTCGCTGGCTGACCGTCGACTCGCGCTGCGCCAACGACAGCCCGACGTCGTCCATCTTGACGATCACTCCGACCACGCCGTAGACGAGGATCGTGATGAGGAAGGCGACGACGATGAGCACCAACAGCCGTGTCAGGAATGGTTCGGATTCCACCGACGACAACGAGATCACCATGATCTCCGCCGACAAAATGAGGTCGGTGCGGATCGCGCCGTTGACCATCGTCTTCTCGAACTCCGGGCCCTTCTCCGCAGCCGGCACGTCGTCGTCGGCGTGGTCGTGGGAGTGTCCACCGCCGAACGCCTCGTACACCTTCTCGGCGCCCTCGTAAGAGAGGAACAGACCGCCGGCGATCAGCAGATACGGCAGCGCCTGAGGAAGAAACTGACTGAGGATCATCGCCACCGGCAGGATGATCAGCAGCTTGTTGCGTATCGACCCGATGGCGATCTTGCGGACGATCGGCAGCTCACGGTCAGGGGTGAAGCCGTGGACATACCGCGGCGTCACGGCGGTGTCGTCGACCACCACGCCAGCCGCCTTGACACTGGCCTTACCGGCTGCCGCGCCGATGTCGTCGATCGATGCCGCGGCCACCTTGGTCAGGGCCGCGATGTCGTCGAGCAGGGCAACGAGGCCACCAGCCACAGGAACCTCCAGAGAAGCGAGCGCGAGTCAACGAACATTATGGCCCACCGGTCGGGCTGACCGGGATCGGCAATATGCCCGATGCGCGTGCTGCCATGGCCGGCCCAGTCCGGAGGCGGTGCAAGTTCGCTGGCTCGGACCGTGAACCCGCCACGTTCGCGGGCATGTCGAAGTGCGCGTTCGACGGCGGTCTCGCCCTCCTGCTCGGGGAGGTCGTCCTCGCCCAGGCATGCCGTGCGCTCGTCGGGTGTGGCGAGGTTGAACACCGTGCCGTTCACTCTCAGCACGTGGAAGCGAGGTAGCCAACGTGCGCGCTCGATGCGGCCACGTCGCCGTAGTTCTCATCAACGGCTGCTCCATTTGCGCGTCCTCTAAACCTCGACGAGTCCTGCTCGTAAAGTTACGTTGCGCTCAGCAGCGAGACGACCTTATGTATACGACGTTCATGAATTCCAGATTGGAGCACACTGTGGCCCCAGCGCTCGAGATCCCCTCCGTTGCCACGATCCGCCGAACTCTGATGCACGTTCCCGAAGCGCTGCGCGACGACGAGCCGACACCGGAATACGTTGCCGATGACAACGATCCAGCGCTTGAGGTCTGGAACCCCGAACGAGTAGAAGGTTCACTTGCCCCGGTCGAGCACTCGGGCGAGGCTCTCGACGCCAGTCCTGTTACCGATGAACCCCTGGTGACCTTTGAAGTCCCGCCCCAAGTGACGGATGCCGACCTCCGCTATGCGCTTGGCGATGAGCGCATCCGCGAGCTGCAACGACTCGAGCAGATCCGCGGCATCGACGCACTCGGCTGGTATGTGACATTCCACCAACGCAGCTACCAGCATGGTGTCCACATCCCGTTAGACGGTGTCATCCATCTTGCACGTCAGGCCTTTTCCCAGCTCGAGCTTCCCGTGGAACGAAAACTGGAACTCGCTTTCCACGCGATCGCACGACACGAGCTCTTCCACTTCGCGGCGGACTGCATGACCGCCAACTGGGAGCTCGCTACTGGAGTTGCCGTCCGTTGGCCGGGTCAAGCGAAGTATCGCAACACCGACGGCTACGACGAATACGAGGAGGGACTTGCCAACGCCTATATGCTGCGCGGCTTCAAGCATCCGAGCCGTGTCCTGGCAAATTCCGGCGGTGCCTACAGTGCACTGAAGGGATACTGTAGACGCCAACCCGCTGGCTACCGCGATGGACCGGACTATGCACGTTCCCGTAGCGCCTACCTTGAGAACTGCGGCCGACTCTCTCACGACTATCACGGTGCCTCCGAAGCTCCGTGGCATGCTCCCGGCGCACTCGACCCACTGATCTTCTACCCCAACATCGTCAGAATCGACTGGACCCGTTGCCCAATCATCATCCACGACTCGGGTAAGTTGCTCGAGCAACTCGGCATCGGGATCTCTTCGTTTCGCGCAATCGCCAGCATCGTGGAAACTGCCGGCTTCACCAAATCGCTGTGCAAACTTGACCGTCGACTGCAAAGGCAGTGGCAGATGAGGAAGGATGACCTTGCGCGGTCTACTGACCTGAGGAGCCTCGACTTCAAACGATGGAAACCTGGCGGGAAGGATTGCTACTCCGTTCGAGTGGACGGCAACTACCGTGCCCACCTTCGCTACAACTCGAGCGAATTCACCTGGGCTGCTGAGCAAATCGGTGATCACAAGAGGATGGGCCACGGCTGATACGAGGACCGACTCAGGCAGCGGCTTTTTGCTATCTCCAGCAGGCCGGCGGCCGAGCGCTGCCGAAACCGGTCGGCGCCAAGACGATTGCGAGCGAGGGCACCACGGCGACACCGTGGAGGGAGCAGCTTCGTGTCGATATGCACGACGTCGTCCGCTTCCGCGAGGGTCTGTCGCCTTCCGGTCCATCAGAGCAGCACTGCCTCTCGACGAATGTCATCGTCGACGTCGGGCTTCAGGCCGCCGTAGTCGACGAGATCGATCTCCCGACCGAGGACCTTCTCGAGCAGCTGTTTGAAGCCGACGAAATCGAACGACGACGTCGCCTCGGGCGCCTCGACAAGCAGGTCGATATCCGACGTGGGATGCGCCTGATGGCGAGCCACCGAACCGAACACCGCCATCCGGGTGTATCCGCGTTCGGCGGCAAGGGTTTTGAGGACAGGCGCCGCAGCTTCCAACAGAACCTCCGGGTGAACATTGTCGAGGTCGGGAGCGAACTTGAGTTGCTGACTGACGGCCGGCTGCGTGATATCGAGGATCTCCGCGATCTGGCGTTGGGACTTCCCGGTCGCAGCCAGCGCTCGCAAGGCAAGGATGCGTCGCAGGCGCGCAACATCTTCGGCACGCCGCGCGTTGCGGTATTCGGCAACCAGACCCATAAGTCAACCTTATCACCGGTCGGAACGAGTGGCGGTCCAAACTTTGGGCGCCGGCACTGTAAGCAAAACCACAACCAGCCTTCATCGTTTGACCAGCTAACAGGTTCATTCTGAATGGTGGTAGACCCCATCGGGCCCACCTACGCAGAGACAACGGACGTCGGCGGAGGTTCACATGAGCGTCGTTCTCGGGCTTCATCTTCAATCGGATCGCGTGCTGGCCGCAGTCGGCCCAGACGGCTCGGCCGGCGAGTCGCGACAGGTGTTCCCGGCATCTCTGCGATGGCCGGCCGACACCGCACCGACGCTGCCCCACCGCCGGAACCACGACGCGATCTACCGCCATTTCGTCGACCACATCGGCGACCCGCGTCCGCTCTCGATCCCGGGCGCACCGGATCGGCTGGCCGACGACCTCGCCGCCACGCTGATCGCGACGGTCGTCGCCGCCGTCGAAAGCAGCCGACACGAGCACGTCTCGCGGGTACTCATCGCGCATTCGACGTATTGGACGGTGGCCCAGCTATCGTCGTTTCACACCAGCCTCGTCGCGGCCGGGCTCGGCGAGAACCGCGCCCTGCTTCTCGCTCCAGACATCGACGTCGCCCTGGGGTGGATCGACCACACCACAGGACTCGTCGGCGCGCAACAGGTTTCAGTGTGCGATCTGCGTGCCGAGAGCGCGATCGTCGGCCATGCCCGACGGCCGCGCTCGGGTCATCTCACGGCCGTCACCGCACACGGCTATCCCGGTCTCGGCGTGTCCCGCCTCGACGAGCGTCTCGGACGCCGTGTCCTGGCCAGATCGGCCCGCGCCGGCCGCCCGGTACCGCGCCATCCGGCCCTGCTCGCCCAAGTGCGTGCAATCTGCGCCGAGACTCGAAACACGTTGCATACCGGTTCGATTCGAGTGGAGGTCGCGGCGCCCTGCACGCGTCGCATCGAAAAGCACAACGTGACACTTCATCCCGACGACGTCTACCATCTCGCCCGCCCCCACTCCGCCGAGATCGTGCGCGCCCTGCAGCGTTGCGCCGCACCGGGCGCCGAACCCGACCGCGTCGTCCTGATCGGTTCGGCACCACGCTTCCCCCTGCTGGCCGAAGCCGTGGCCGCTCGGTTCGGCTGCCCGGTGATCGTGCCCGACGATCCCGAGTTCGCCTGTGCGCGAGGGGCCGCTCTACTCGCTGAGGCAGCGCCCAACCCGTGGGCAGCACTGCCGATTCCGGATTCCGTCGTCTGAGCTTGCCGCGGTCGAGCCGAGCGCCGAACTGGGTTGATACGTCGACGGCCACCTGCTGAAGCTCGCCGGTTCTTGCCGCTCGGTGTAGACCTCACCCGGGCACACACTTCCCATCGACAGGTCATCCGGCAATCTAAACCAACCCGCACTGCGCCTGTTCACATAAGTGCAGGCCGCTCGTGTCCGCCGAATAGACCCGGTCTCGCCGCTGCGGTCCGCGCACTCTTTTGTCGGACCATCCGGCTACAAACAGCAGTACCTGACTGCCGAGGAGGCGCGCATGACGAGCTGGGCTGACTTGGCACCTTGGCTCCTGGCGATGACCGGTGTCTTCACGGTCATCAAGGGGCATCGAAGGTGATGGCGAAATCACCGCGTGAACAGCTGGCCCTGTGGTCAGCACGTGTTGAGGCATCGGCCGAGATCTCCACGGGCATTGCCGTGTTCCTCCTGTTCTACGCGTGGGTGTCGCAGTACACCGACGGGGCCTTGTGGGCACTGAAAGTGGCTGCCACCGCTGGTGGCGTACTCCTCGTGGTGCTCTTCTTCGTCAGCATCTTCGAATTCGGCGCTACCCGATATCACGGCGGAGAATCCTCCCAAACCATGCCCGGAGACGCCCGGACATGAGGTTCGAGCGCAGCGAAGTCCCCGAAATCTCAACCTCGGCGCTCCTCTAGCCGACCGAACTGGACAAACAGCGAGGCCACAGTCCGACAGGACTGTGGCCTCGTGTCTGCTGCTGTGGTGTACCGCTCGTGGTGACCAGTTCATCATGCCTGCAGACGTAGTGTTTCGTGGGCTGAAATCCGGCTAGTTTATGCCGAATCTCCGACGAGTTCTCTGCCATTGGCCGCGCTGACGAGGCTCAAGGAAGTTCCCCAGGTGTGCTCATTGAAATTCCCCACCTGTGGGCGCTCCTACTGTAGCGACCTTCGGGTTGGCGCGGTGGCG
>NZ_JBEXMX010000066.1:0-31428 GCF_040610755.1 Gordonia sp. NPDC003585
GCCGGTAGACGACGACGACCCCGACGAACGCGCCGCCCTGGTCTTCGGCGAGGCGGCCGTGGACGCGATCGCCGACGCCGACGGCATCCACGCCACCGGCAACGGCGCGGGCGATCACGGTGGTCCGGAGTACCCCACGGTGGACGACGACGCGTGGATCATCTTCACCTCGGGCTCCACCGGTACCCCCAAGGGCGTGGCCGTCAGCCACCGCAACGCAGCCGCCTTCGTCGACGCCGAGGCGCGGATGTTCTTGCAGGACAACCCGATCGGCCCTGGCGACCGGGTCCTCGCGGGGCTCTCGGTCGCGTTCGACGCATCGTGCGAAGAGATGTGGCTGGCCTGGCGTAACGGGGCCTGCCTGGTGCCTGCGCCCCGGTCACTGGTCCGCAGCGGCATGGATCTCGGCCCGTGGCTGGTGCAGCGCGACATCACCGTCGTCTCGACCGTCCCGACCCTCGCGTCGCTGTGGCCGCCGGAAGCCCTCGAAGCCGTCCGGCTGCTGATCTTCGGCGGCGAGGCCTGCCCGCCCGAACTGGCCGAACGACTCGCCGTCGGCGACCGCGAAGTATGGAACACCTACGGCCCCACCGAGGCCACCGTGGTGGCCTGCGCTGCACCGCTCACCGGCACGCCGCCCGTCCGGATCGGGCTACCGCTGGCCGGGTGGGATCTCGCCGTCGTCGGGCCCGACGACAACCCGGTCGCCGAAGGTGAGGTCGGTGAACTGATCATCGGCGGCGTCGGACTCGCCCGGTACCTCGATCCCGCCAAGGACGCCGAAAAGTACGCTCCCATGCCGACGCTCGGCTGGGAGCGCGCCTACCGCAGCGGCGACCTCGTCCGCCTCGATCCCGCCGGTCTGGTGTTCATGGGACGGGCCGACGATCAGGTCAAGGTGGGCGGTCGGCGCATCGAACTCGGAGAAATCGACAATGCGCTGCAACATCTTCCGGGAGTGTCAGGCGCGGCCGCGGCGGTCCGGCGGTCGGCGGCCGGCAACAGTCTCCTCGTCGGGTACCTGGTGTCCGCGGACCCCGACTTCGATCTGAAACGAGCACGCGACGAACTCGCCCGGGCGTTGCCCGCCGCGATGGTGCCGAGACTGGCCGTCGTCGACGAATTGCCCACGCGCACATCGGGAAAGGTCGACCGCGACGCTCTGCCCTGGCCGCTGCCCGGCGCACCCGCCGACGAGGCCGCACCCGCACTCGACGAACACACGGCATGGCTGGCGCAGTGCTGGACCGACGTCCTCGGCGTGACCATCACCCACCCCGACGCCGACTTCTTCGCCGAGGGCGGCGGCTCGCTGTCTGCCGCGCAACTCGTCACGGCCGTGCGCGCCCGCTACCCCGACATCACGGTCGCCGATCTCTACGACCACCCGCGGCTGGGTTCGATGTCGGAGATGCTGGCCGCGCGCCGGCCGGCCACGGTCGTCGTCGAACGCGACGTCACGCCGACCCCGCGCAGCACCGGTGTGGCCCAGATCCTGCTGTCGGTCCCGCTCACCACCCTCACCGGCCTGCAGTGGGCCACCTGGCTGGGCGTCGTCAACAACGTGGCGATCCTCGTCACCGACAGTGTCGACCGTTCGGTGCCCTGGCTGATCGAGGTCAACTGGTGGGTGCTGCTGGCGGCCTTCCTGATCTTCATCACCCCGCCGGGCCGGATGCTGATCGCGGCGGCCGGCGCGCGCCTGCTGCTCTCCGGGGTGGGACCGGGCAACTACCCACGCGGCAGTGGCGTGCATCTGCGGCTCTGGGTCGCCGAACGCCTGCTCGACGCCAGCGGCGCGGCCAACCTGTCGGGAGCGCCGTGGATGATCTACCTGGCGCGCGCGCTCGGCGCCCAGATCGGGCGGGGCGTCGACCTGCACACGATCCCGCCCGTGACCGGGTTGCTGACCGTAGGCGAAGGTGCATCGGTGGAACCCGAGGTGGACCTGTCGGGCTGGTGGATCGACGGCGACGTGGTCCACATCGGTGGGATCGAGATCAAACGCGGTGCATCCATCGGCGCCCGTTCGACCCTGATGCCCGGCTCGGTGGTCGGACGCGACGCCGAGGTCGAGCCCGGTTCAGCCGTGTTCGGCCGGGTCAAGGCGCGACAGCAGTGGGCGGGCTCCCCGGCCGTCAAGGTCGGCAAGGCCGATCATCCGTGGCCCGACCATCGCCCCGAACGCAGTCCGTTCTGGGTACCCGTCTACGGGCTGTCGTCGCTGGTGCTGGCCGCCATCCCGCTGATCTCGCTGGGCGCCGGTCTGGCGGTGATCGGTACGTGGGCGCTGCACGCGGACCGATTGCGTGACGTCGGACGTCGGGCACTGATCCTCCTGCCCGCCGCCACCCTGACGAGTCTCCTGGTGTTCGCCGTCATCACCGTCGTCCTGGTGCGCCTCCTCTCGCTGCGGCTGGAGAAGGGCTACTACCCGGTGCGGTCGAGGGTCGGCTGGCAGGTGTGGATGACCGAGCGGCTCCTGGACTCGGCCCGCACCTACCTGTTCCCGCTGTACGCGAGCCTGCTGACCCCGGGCTGGTTCCGACTCCTCGGGGCCAAGGTGGGCACCGGCACCGAGATCTCCACGGCACTGGTGCTGCCCAAGTTCACGACGATCAGCGACGGCGCGTTCCTCGCCGACGACACCATGGTCGCGTCGTACGAGTTGGGCGGCGGCTGGCTGCACATCGACGAGGCGAAGATCGGCAAACGCTCGTTCCTCGGCAACTCCGGCATGACCGCACCCGGCCGCAAGGTACCCAAGAACGGTCTCGTCGCGGTGCTCTCGGCCACCCCCGACCGCGCCAAGTCGGGGTCGAGCTGGCTGGGCAGTCCCCCCGTCCGGCTGCGTCGTACCGCTGCCGAGACCGACACCTCACGCACCTTCGATCCGCCGATGCGGCTGAAGGTGGCGCGCGCAGTGATCGAGACGCTGCGGCTGGTGCCGGTGATGGTGTCCTTCGGACTCGGCATCTTCATGCTGCTCGGACTGCAGTACATCGCAAACCAGTCGCACTACGGGATCGCCGCGCTGGTGTCGGGGCTGATCCTGCTCGTCGCCGGCATGTGTGCCTGCTGCATCGCGGCCTGCGCCAAATGGCTGGTCGTCGGGCGTATCACCGTCAGCGAGCACCCGCTGTGGAGTTCGTTCGTGTGGCGCAACGAGTTGTCGGACGCCTTTGTGGAGACGGTTGCCGCGCCGTGGTTCGCCAACGCCGCCACCGGAACCCCGATCCTCAACCTGTGGCTGCGGATGCTCGGTGCGCACATCGGGCGGGGAGTCTGGTGCGAGACCTACTGGCTGCCCGAGGCCGACCTGGTCAGCCTCGGCGACGGCGCAACGGTCCAACGCGGCTGCGTGGTGCAGACCCACCTGTTCCACGACCGCGTGATGGCCATCGACCGCGTCGTCCTGGAAGCCGGTGCGACGCTGGGTCCGCACTGCGTCGCGCTACCGGCGTCCGGCCTCGGCGAATCGGCGACCGTCGGACCCGCGTCGCTGGTGATGCGAGGCGACGTGGTGCCTGCCCACACCCGCTGGCAGGGCAACCCGATCGCACCGTGGGATGGGGACTGAGCGCTGCGGGTGTCGGGTCAGGGAGCGGGTGCGGCGTCGACCTTCTTCGGCAGGGTCAGAAGGGTGACGACGCTGATGATCATCAGCATGATTCCGGCGATCCAGGTCAGGACGAAGAGCGAGGCCTGCGACGCCACGATCATCACGATGCCGGCGAGGATCGCGATGACGCCGGACAGCACCAGGAACCAGGTGGGTGCGTGTCCCGATTTCGAGACGGCGCCGTACAGATCCGCCGCGCCCTGGAAGATCCAGCCGATGCCGATGAAGAGCGCCAGGAGCCAGATGGCATCTTCGGGGCTGAACAGCGCGAAGATCCCGGCCAGCAGCACGATCACGCCCATGATGCCGAGCAGGAACCGAATTCCGCCACTGAGGAATGTCGCGGCGAATGCCTGGTAGATGCGGAAGATGCCCGCGATGATCAGCGAGATCGCGAACAGGATCGCGACCGTCAGGACGGCGGCGGGCGTCCAGATGACGGCGATGAGGCCGAGCACGATGCCGATGATGGCGGTCACGATCATCGCGGTGCGCACGGCGCCGATGAGTTCGTCGGGGAATTGTTTGGTGTAGACGGCGAAGGTCATGGCGGAGAGATTATCCCGTGCAGACGCCGGAGGGCGGTGAATTCTTGCCCAACTCGCCTGGGACCGCCCGAGAAGGGTGAGAAGGCGACCGGGTAGGAACTATGTGTGGTCACCATCGCATTCTTCGAACGCCGCGACTCCGCTGCGCATCCCGACGTCGAACTCCTGCATCCGACGCGCTTCTCCCGCAGCCTGTGGGCGCCCGGCACGCTGAACGGTCCGGCCGTGTGCGCGATCGCCGCGCGGCATACCGAGAAGGCACACGGCGAGGAAGGTTTTCGGCCGGCGCGGTTCACGATCGACCTTTTCAAGGCGGCACGTGAACAACCGACGACCACTCGTGGCCGACTCCTCCGCTCCGGTGGCCGGATCCGGGTCGCGGAGGTCGAGGTGGTCCAGTTCGCTACCGAAGACACCCTCGACGACGGGGTCGTCGTCGCACGCGGCACCACGGTGTTCCTCAAGGAGTCGGCCAATCCGCCCGGCGACCGCTGGGTGCGGCCCGACGATGCGGTGACCTTCACCCCACCCGACGTGTCCGACGACGACTACTTCCCCCGGTTCTCCTCGGATGGCCCTGGCACACCGGTCGGTCCGTGGAACTCCGACATGGCCACCCACCAGGACGGATATCGCAAACGTCTGTGGTCGCGGGCGGCGCCGGCCGTAGCGGGCGAGCCGCTGACCCCGTTTCAGCAGGCGGTGATCAGTGCCGAGTCGACCAGCCTGGTCTGCAACTGGGGAACCACCGGCATCGGGTTCATCAACTGCGACCTCACCGTCGCCCTGGCTCGGCTGCCCGAGGGGCCGCGGGTGGGCGTGGAGGCCGACGCGCACGTCGAGAACGACGGCATCTCGGTCAGCACTTCCGGGCTCTATGACCGAAACGGGATGATCGGCACCGCGACGGTCACCGCGGTGAACAATGCCGCGGCCGAGATCGACTTCACCACCGCGAACAGCTCTGGACGCTACCGAGACGCGTGAGAAATCGGACATTTCGGTACCGGAAGTCGTATCGCCGCGCGCGCACCACACCGCGGCCTTGATATGGTCTCGCCATGAAACGGAGCCTCGCCCGACTGCGCGTGGGATTGGCCGTGACCGGCCTGGCCACAGCCATGACGCTCGGACTCAGCGTGAACCCCCAGGTCGCGTCGGCCGCCAATGCCGCTGGTCCGGCATCGATCGTGTCCCGCCTGACCGGCCCATTCGCCCAGAACGACACCATCGGCCGATACAACATCTTCGGCACCGACCTGGGCATCATGTGGGACAACGGGCACGGCGAGATCCTCACCGCCTTCGGTGACACCCAGTCGATCAACGGCTGGTCGTGGCTGTACGGGCAGATGTTCTACTGGCGCTCCAATGTTCTGCTGCGCAGCAACGACCGCTACCTCGCCGACGGCATGACCTTCACCGGACATTCGGGTCCGCCCGGACATGCCAAGCGCCTCCTCAAGCCGAACGTGCGCAAGGAGATCACCATCATCCCGACCGCGGGCATCGCGGCGAACGGCGCGCAGTACATGACGGTGATGTCGGTGAAGAACTGGGGCAGCCCCGGAAACTGGCTGACCAACTGGTCGGCGCTGGTGAAATCCACCGACAACGGTCGTAACTGGAAGCCGGTCAACGCCTTCCGGCCCAACGGCGGCGGCAACAAGAAGTTCCAGATGGGCGCCTTCCTGAAGGTCGGCAAGACGCTGTACTACTACGGCACTCCCGACGGCCGGTGGGGTTCGGTGTACCTCGCCCGCGTCGAGGAATCCGATATCGAGAAGCTCGGCCGCTGGGAGTACCTCTCCTACGGAAAGTGGCTGCGCAACAACCCGGATGCGGCGACCCCGATCATGGCCCGTCCGAACGGCGAACTGTCCGTCGCATGGAACGACTACCTCGGCAAGTACATCTCGCTGGCACAGGGCGATCTCGGCGTGAAACTGCGGACCGCCGACCGGCCGGAAGGGCCATGGTCCTCCGGCGAACTGGTCATCCCGAGCGCCGACCCCTACACCGGTTACGCGCCCTACATCCACCCGTGGTCCAAGGGCAGCACGCTGTACTTCACCTACTCGATCTCGCTGGGCTACCAGGTGTACCTCATGCGCCTGCCACTCAAGAAGTAGGCGAGGCGAACTACGACGACGCTGGGCTCCCGGAAGAATCCGGGAGCCCAGCGTCGTTCTGTCGTCAGGCGAGGCCGAGCATCCGCCTCATCTGTGCGATCTCCCGCTGCTGCGCTGATTTGATCTGCGCCGCAAGAGTTTTCGACGCAGGATCGGAGCCCTCGCGGAGTTCGGTGTCCGCCATGGCGACGGCACCCTCGTGGTGGCGGATCATGGCCTGCAACCACAATCGGTCGAACTGCTCGCCCGACGCGGTGCGCATCGCCGACATCTCGGCGGCCGACATCATGCCGGGCATTGCCTGGTGACCTCCGTGTCCGGCGTGATCACCCGTGGGCGGCTCGACGCCCCAGGACCGCAGACGCGCAGTCATCTGGTCGATCTCTGGCTGCTGCGCGCCTTTGATCGCGGTCGCCAGAGCGATCAGTTCGGCGTTGCCGGTCCGACCGGTCACGAGATCAGCCATGTCGAGGGCCTGTTCGTGGTGCGGGATCATCCCGGTCGTGAATCGGACGTCGGCGTCGTTGTGCGGCGCCGCCTGCGAGACGGCCGTCGAACTCGACGGCCCGGCCGGCGAACCGGAGTTCGCGCAGCCGGCGACTCCGAACGCGACGGTCGCGGCCAGTGCCGCTGCGAGCACAGCGCTGCGATGAGATAGGTGATGCATGGTCGAACTTCCTTACGAGACAAGTGTTTCTGCTGATTTCGGGCATGACTGATTTCGGGCATGACAAAGTGACCGGAGTACATCCGGTCGTTTCGTGATGCTCAGCAGCGAATCACCTGGAGCTCGAGATGCGTGCGTATCGCCCACGGGGGTGGTCTGCCGAGGACGTGGACCGCCGGGAATCCGCGTCGACACAGACCGGCGGCGAGCAGGAACGCCCAGACGAGCAACACCAGGACCACGACCGGCGGATCCGCGTCGTCGGCCCGGACGAAACTGCAGGGGTGACCGTGTGCGTCGCAGTGGTCCCCTGGCCCCATCGAATCGTCCGCGCTCGACACCACTGCGGTGAGAGTCGGTACGCCTGGGGTCGGGGTATGCGGGGCCGGTGTGTTTGGGGTCTGTGTGTTTGGGGTCTGGGCATGCGCGGTGTGGTCGACGTGCGTAGGTGACACCGCGTGGGACCCGCGCCCGTGATCCGCACACACCGCCACGACCACGTGCATGAGAGGGATGGCGACGACCAGCGCTATGAGAACGACGGGCCAGGCCCGCGGGAGGTGTCGTCGCACGGTCGTGATGCTACGCACTACGACGTCGCGGCGACCTTGTCGGCCGCGGACTCGTCGTCGGAGGCACGGGCCGCTTCCTCGGCGAGTCGCTTCTGCCGGGGTATCAGCCAGGTCCGGTCGGCCACGCGATACGCCACGATCACGATGGCGGCCAGGCCCCAGCCGAGCAGGATGTCGAAGACGTAGTGCTCGGCGGTGTAGACCAGCGCGAAGGCCATGGCGAGCGGGTAGGCCATGAACAGCACTTTTCCGAGTGCCTTGACGCGCGGCCACATGAACAGGGCCAACAGCATGCTCAATCCCGCGTGCAGCGACGGTATCGCCGCGACCAGGTTCGACTTGCCCTGTCCGACCTCGACCAGGCTCGACGCCACGGCGATGCCGAGGAAGTCCCACCCACGCGACGAGATCCGCTCGACGTACGGATTGGCCCCCTCGTGTGTCGGCTCCACGTCGCCGAGCAGGTTGTCCTCGACCGGACCGGCCAGTTGGTACATGCAGGGCGGGTCGTGCGGATGGTCGACGACGTCGGCCGCCGTGCACTTCGCCGCCGCCCACGGTGGAGCCGCGGGCACCAGCGTGTAGCCGATCAGCGCGAGGAACGATGTCGCGATGAAGCACGCGGCGTAGCGCCGCCAGGCCATGCGGTCCCGGAGCCACAGCACCCCGGCCACCGCGTACGGGATGACGAAGAACGACATGTAGACGATGCTGACCACGACCTCCCACCATGGCGCGGTGGGTTCCTTCAGATGCGTCTGCAACCACACGGTGGGGTTGACCCCGAACATCCACTGGTCGACGTCGACAGCCAGGTGCCACTGCACCGGCATGTCGATGGCCTGCGCGAAGTTGCGGACCAGGTCGTAGAGGATCAGGATCAGCGCGAACGGCAGCCAGTCGATGATCACGGTGATCGCCTTGCGCCGGCCGATACATCCGGCCAGCAGACCAAGGCACATCAGGATGATCAGGCTGGTCCGATCGATGGCGAGCCCCTCCAGCAGGAATTCGCCGATCAGCAGGATCACCCACGCACCGATCGCGATCCGTCGGACCACGGTCAGGTCACGTCGCTTCTCCGGCTCGGCCTCCATCTCGGCGGCGGCGGCGAAATCATCGAGGATCGGTTCCAGGCCAGGGATCGGTTCGGGTGCCGAAGAATCTGGGGTAGGGGGATCTGCTCGAGACTCACCGACTGTGTCGTCCACACTCACCGAAGAAGTTCCTGCCCGTCACACCCCGCGGGGCACCCACCCTCGTAACCTGCCGTCAGTCTAGTGGCCATCGGGGGTTCGTCGAGGGGCCACCTGTCGGCTGCGTGTCCGATTCTCGTTCTTCCATGCCCGGACGCGTGTTGTGCGTCACACTGGCTGCAGTGGTCGACGCCGTTGAAGCAGGAGGTCAGGTGCCCAATCGGTATCTGCGCTATGGAGATCAGCGCTACATCATCACCAAGGAGGCCGAAGCCCGGCTGAACCGCACACTCGAGTCGGTGTACGGCACCGGAAGCCGTGGTCACGAATGGCTGAACCTCTACCACGACAGTCCGGCCCCCTGCCGGCTGCTGATCGCGCCGGGCGTCCCGATCACCATCGAGACCGAACCCTGTCCCGGGGACTGACTATCGTCTGATTCATGCGCATTGGAGCACACCTTCGCGAGGACGCAGACCCGCTGGCCACCGCCGAGGAACTCGGGATAGACGTCTTCCAGATGTTCGTCACCGATCCGCAGAGCTGGAAGAAGCCCGAACCCAATCCGCGTGCTGCGGACATCCGCGATTCCGACGTCGACGTCGTGGTGCATTCGAGCTATCAGATCAACGTCGCGAGCCTCAACAACCGCTTGCGGATGCCGTCCCGCAAGGCGGTCGAGCAGCAGGCCGCTGCGGCCGCCGAACTCGGCGCGTTCGGACTCGTCGTGCACGGTGGTCACCTGCGCGACGGTGAGGCTTCGGCCGAGGGATTCGCCAACTGGCGCAAGCTCTTCGACCGCCAGGCCGACAAAGGCGGGTTCGGTGTGCCGATTCTGATCGAGAACACCGCGGGCGGCGACCACGCGATGGCGCGCACCCTCGAATCGATCGACCGGCTCTGGGAGGCGGTGGGTGACTTCGACGCCGCGGGCTTCTGCCTGGACACCTGCCACGCGTGGGCCGGCGGCGAGGACCTCGTCGGACTCGTCGAGCGGGTCAAGGCGATCACCGGACGCATCGATCTCGTCCACCTCAACAACTCGCGCGACGAGTTCGACTCGGGACGCGACCGGCACGCCAACCTCGAGTCCGGTCACATCGATCCGGACGTCCTGGCGGCGGTGGCCAAGGCCGCCGACGCCCCGGTGATCCTGGAGACCCCCGCCGAGGGAATCCCCGCCGACCTGGCCTATCTGCGCGACGCGCTCTGACGCTTGCAAAAGTAAGCACCTTCACAGCCAGACGAGTTGTCGGCAACGCTACTCGGGCGTAAACTGAGGTTACCGACGAGTAACTTATGCGTTCGTCGATCTCAGACTTGCCCACCGAGCCAGCCAGATAGGAACACCATGGGCCATTACAAGAGCAACATGCGCGACCTCCAGTTCAACCTCTTCGAGGTCTTCGAACTCGACAAGGTCCTCGAGTCGGGCGAGTTCGGCGATCTCGATCACGAGACTGCTGTCGACATGCTGCGCGAGGTCAAGGCCCTGGCCGAGGGACCCATCGCGGAATCCTTCGTCGACGCCGACCGCAACCCGCCGGTCTTCGACCCCGAGACCCACTCCGTGACGATCCCGGAGGGCTTCACCAAGTCCTACAACGCCCTCGTCGAGGGTGGCTGGGACAAGATCGGCATCGCCGAGGAACTCGGCGGCCTGCCTGCTCCGCGTTCGCTCTACTGGGCGATCGGCGAGATGATCCTGGGCGCCAACCCGCCGATCTTCATGTATGCAGCGGGTTCGGGTTTCGCCAACATCTTCTTCAACAACGGCACCGACGAGCAGAAGAAGTGGGCTGCGATCTGCTCCGAGCGCGGCTGGGGCGCCACCATGGTCCTCACCGAGCCCGACGCAGGTTCCGACGTGGGCGCCGGCCGCACCAAGGCCACGCAGCAGGAAGACGGCTCCTGGCACATCGACGGCGTGAAGCGTTTCATCACCTCCGCCGACCAGGACATGACCGAGAACATCTTCCACCTCGTCCTGGCCCGCCCCGAGGGTGCCGGCCCCGGCACCAAGGGCCTGTCACTGTTCTTCGTTCCCAAGTTCCACTTCGACCCGGAGACCGGTGAACTCGGCGAGCGCAACGGCGCATTCGTCACCAACGTCGAGCACAAGATGGGCATCAAGGCGTCGGCCACCTGTGAGGTCACCTTTGGCCAGCACGGCGTCCCGGCCAAGGGCTGGCTCGTCGGCGAGGTCCACAAGGGCATCGCGCAGATGTTCGAGGTCATCGAGCACGCGCGAATGATGGTGGGCACCAAGGCCATCTCGACTCTGTCGACCGGTTATCTCAACGCACTCGACTACGCCAAGGAGCGCGTGCAGGGTGCCGACCTGACCCAGATGACCGACAAGGCCGCGCCGCGCGTGACCATCACCCATCACCCGGATGTGCGTCGTTCGCTGATGACCCAGAAGGCCTACGCCGAGGGTCTGCGTGCCGTGTACCTGTACACCGCGTCGCATCAGGATGCCGTTGCGGCAGAGATCGTCTCCGGCGCGGACGCGTCGATGGCACACCGCGTCAACGACCTGCTCCTCCCGATCGTGAAGGGCGTCGGCTCCGAGCGGGCCTACGCCAACCTCGGTCACGAGTCGCTCCAGACGCTCGGTGGTTCGGGCTTCCTGCAGGATTACCCGATCGAGCAGTACATCCGCGACTCCAAGATCGACTCGCTCTACGAAGGCACCACCGCGATCCAGGCGCAGGACTTCTTCTTCCGCAAGATCATCCGCGACAAGGGCCAGGCGCTCGCACACGTCGCCGGACAGATCCAGTCGTTCATCGAGTCAGAGGCCGGCAACGGCCGCCTGAAGGCGGAACGTCAGCTGCTGAAGACCGCACTCGAGGACGTGCAGGCCATGGCCGCGTCGCTGACCACCAATCTCATGGCGGCACAGGAAGATCCGAAGGAGCTCTACAAGGTCGGGCTGGGTTCGGTCCGCTTCCTGATGAGCGTCGGCGACCTCCTCATCGGCTGGCTGCTGCTCAAGCAGGCGCAGGTCGCACTCGCCAAGCTCGACGCCGGCGCGGCGGGCGACGAGAAGTCGTTCTACGACGGCAAGGTTGCGGTCGCCACGTTCTTCGCCAAGAACATGCTGCCGCTGCTCACCTCGGTGCGCGTCACCGTGGAGAACGTCGACAACGAGATCATGGAGCTCGACGAAGCCGCGTTCTGAGTTCCGTTACACCTGAAACTCCCACTTACACACGAAACCTCCTGTGTAAGTGGGAGTTTTGTGTGTGCGGACTGGTCAGCGGTAGCAGGCCCGCCACCCCTGCGACCTCAGTACCACCACATCGCAGTAGGTGGCACGCGGGTAGTAGGCGCCCATACTGACGGCGGGATCACCGCCCCTGCTCTGCGCCGCCTGCACCGATGAGGGGTAGAAGCCCGACGACGGCAACATGTTTCGCAGAAAGACCACTTTGGTCGGCACATTCGTGTCACCCCAGCCGATCACCGTCGCCGTCGGGTCCGACGAGCGACTCAGGTCTGCGGGTGCGGCGACCACGTATGTGTAGTAGCCGTCGCTGTCGAGGCGCGTCTGGAAGTCGGCCGCACACGCCACCACCGGGTACGGGGTCACCTTGTCGTTCTGGCACATCGACCAATAGCGCAGGCCGACTCCAGGTTGCGCGGGTGATGCACCGGCGCGCGTGTTCGGATAGGTCGGCGCCTTCCCGCGGATCACGACGACGCGTCCCTTCCGGTAGGTCAGACCCGCACCGATGTACTTGTTGTCGCCGTTCGGAAACAGGCCGGCGGTCGAGTTCGGATTGACGAAGGTCGCCTCCGGCGATCCGGCCGGGAAGGAGTTCGCGGCCGCGCCCGCGATCGCCCGATCGAACACCGACGTGAGCGCCGCGGCGATCGGACCGCTGTAGTTGCGCGGGTTGAACGGCACTGCGCACGGCCGGAGCGTGACCTGCGCTCCGCCGAGATGCATGACGACCGTGGGAAGTTCGACACCCCCACTCAGCGACGAAGGATCGTCGGGAACGTACACCCGGACGATGAGGAACCCGACCGGCACCCGCTGTGCACCCGCCGCGGGCAGGCCGCGAATCTCGTTGCGGGAGCGATTCGGTGCACGATTGACCACCGTGGCCTGCCATGAACCACCCGCGGCCGCCGCTGGATCCACGAACGGGTTGACATCGTTGCCGGCAGGCCGGATCTGGTTGTCCCGCAACGTGTCCACCGTGTTGAAGTCGGTGCCGTAGGTGTTCAGCGAGAAGTACCGCGCGTGCGGGTAGCGGCCCGACAGCGAGATCGAATCGCCCGGCCCCAGCGCATACGGCAACACCCAGTAGGTCGCGTTGACGTCCGGGAAGGCGACATTGAGGTCATCACGATTGGACATGATCTGCCACGCGCAGACCGGTCCCGGGGTGTCGCCCTGACCGACCGGCTCGGCCCGGCCGACCGCTGTCCCGAACGTCGTGAGCGTCGCTGCGACGACGCTCACGATCACCACCACCGCGCTACGCCACGACCTCATCGGAGGGCTCCGGCGCCTAGTCTTCGGTCACCGTCAAGCAGTAGCTCAGCTCGGGCGACCTGGTGTAATGCAGCGACTGCTGACCGGAATCGCAATTGGGTGGGCCCGACTGCCGGGAGTCGATCTTGACCGCCACGAAGGCGCTCTGTGGCGCCGAGCCGCAGCTGATCTCTCGCACGTCAGAGAGCGATCCGGCCACTGAGGGCCACTCGTAGCACTTGCCGACCTGCATTTCTCGGGCGAGGCACAGCGTCTTGCTATCGTCACCGGACCCGCGGAACCACACTGTGTCATACGATTCGCCGCATTGGCTGCTCACGTCGACCTTGGCGGCCACCGACCAATGGAAGTCGGACGTGCCGCAGTCGATCTTCACCGGCTTGATGCTGGTGCCGGAATCCTTCTCGATTCGTACGCAGTCGCCGACCGCCACATCATCGGAGTCATTGACGTTGTCCTTGTTCGCCCAACCCAATGCGAACAGGCCGATGATGCCGATCACGACCAGGAACACAAAGATGCCCAGGCCGATCCACAGCCACTTCAGACTGGACTTCTTGGGCGGCGGCGTGAACCCACCGCCCGCCGGCGCGGGGTACGGCTGATAGGCGCCCGGCTGGGCCGCCGGATCGGGTTGATACGGCTGCCCGGCCTGGTATGGCTGGCCGGGTTGATACGGCTGCCCAGGCTGATACGGCTGGCCGGGCTCGTTCGGCGGAACACCGGGCTGACCAGGATAGGGCGGTGGAGTCGTCATGGACAGAGATGCTACTTCTTCTCATGTCCGATTCAGCGCATTGGTTGTGATGCACCGATTCCGACGCCTACTTGAGGAGCAGGCTGTCGCGGATCAGCTGGTTCGGATCGAGAGTGCAGAACACAGCCACAAGGCGATAGGCGTTCTCGTTCGACGAGAGCAGCGGCCGGTCGTGGCGCTGCGCGTAGGCCCGAATGGTCGCCTGCTGCTGTTCGGGAGTCAGCGAGATGTAGGTGCCACAGGTCATCTGATCCGGATCGGTCGCCGCCCCGGATTGCGGCGGTATCGACGTCGACGTCGTCGTACTCGTTGTAGTCGTCGTCGACGTGGTGCTGGTGGTGGTCGACGGTGAACTCGACACCACCGAGCCGGACGTCGGTATCGCCGTGCCTTCGACGTCGCGCGAACAACCCCCGACCACGAGGCCGAGCGCTGCGGCGGCGGCCATCACCGCCGCAGCGCGCCTCGCGTTGTTTCCCCCAACAGGCATAGCGCCAGATTACTTCGGTGGCATCCGGATGCCGCCGTCGACGCGGACAACTTCGGCGTTCATGTACGAGTTGGTGGCCAGTTCGACCACCATCGACGCGAGTTCGTCGGCCACACCGAGACGATGCGGGAACAGTACCGACTCGCCCAGCTTTGCCTTGAACGCCTCGGCGGCCTCGCCCTCGCCGTAGATCGGGGTGTCGATCAGGCCCGGAGCAACGGTGTTCACCCGGATGCCGACCGCCGCCAGGTCACGAGCGACCGGCAGCGTCATGCCGACCACACCGCCCTTGGATGAGGAGTAGGAGGCCTGGCCGATCTGACCGTCGAAGGCCGCGACACTGGCCATGTTGACGATCGCGCCACGTTCGCCGTGCGCGTCGAGCGGCTCGTTGCGGCTCATCGCCGTCGCGGCCAGACGGATCGCGTCGAAGGTGCCGATCAGATTGATCGCGATGACCTTCTTGTAGGCGTCGAGGTTGTGCGCCGACGCGAACTCGCCGTCGCGGCCGATGGTGCGCTGCGCCCAGCCGATGCCGGCCGAGTTGACCAGGACCCGCAGCGGGCCGAGTTCGGCGGCCTTGTTGACCGCGGCCTCGATCTGGTCGGTCTGGGTGACGTCGACGCTGACGAACGCGCCGCCGATCTCCTTGGCGAGTTCCTCGCCCTTTTCTGCGTTGAGGTCGGCGACGACCACCTTCGCGCCCTTGGCCGCCAGCTGGCGGGCCGACGCCGCGCCGATGCCCGACGCGCCGCCCGTGACAATTGCACTAGCTCCGTTGATATCCACGTTTCGGAGGATAGCCACCCCGCGTATGACTCGGAACACATGCCCCTCGATGTTTCTTCATGGTCACTTCGGAAGCTGCACCTGCGCGGGCGTCCATCGGTTGGTCGTGGAACCGTCCCCCACTTGTCCATAGGTGTTGGCACCCCAGCAGAAGACGCCTCCGCCGTCGACAGCGCACGTCGATCCCTCGGCGGTACTGATGTCGGTCACGTCCGCGACACCGGACAGTTTCTGCGGCGTGCTGACGCTGCTGGGACCCTCCTGACCGAACTGTCCGGTGGAGTTGGAGCCCCAGCAGTACGCGTCGCCGCCGGCGACTGCGCAGGTGGTGTTCGCCCCGGTCGAGATCGCCGTCACCTTCGACAGGTCACGCACCTTCTGTGGTGTCGTCGCCGAGGTCGACCCACCGTCACCGAGCTGACCCGAGTCGTTGTCGCCCCAGCAGTACGCATCACCGCCGCTGACCGTCGCGCACACCGTACCGGCATCGGTGGTCACGGCCGTCGCCTTGCCGATCCCGTCGATCTTGGTCGGCGTGACCACATCCGACGTGTTGCCCGGACCCACCTGCCCCTCGTCGGCACGACCCCAGCAGTACACGTCCCCGCCGGCAATCGCGCAGGTCGTACCGTCGTCGGTGTCGATCGCGGTCACATCGGCCAGTTGCGAAATCTGCCGTGGCATCGCCACTTCCCCTGTGGCACTGCCATTCCCGAGCTGGCCGTCGCCGTTGTCGCCCCAGCAGTACGCCTTGCGGTCCGCGACCGCGCAGGTGGTGTCGTAGCCCGTCGAAACCGCCGTCACACCTGATAGACCCGCCACCATGAGTGGAGTTGCGCTCGACGTCGGGGTTTCACTCCCGAGCTGGCCGAAACCGTTTGCGCCCCAACAGTAGAGCTCACCGCGCGACACGGCGCAGACGTTGCCCCGTTCCAGGTCGACGTCGTAGTCGCTGGAGATCACGGAGACACCGGTCAGGTCGGGGACCAGTGTCGGCTGATCTGTCACGGCCGGGTTGTCGTCGGCCAGACCTTGCGCGCTCTTGCCCCAGCAGTAGACCTTGCCGCTGCTCAGGACACATGCGGCGGGGCCCGCACTGACGGAGGTGTCGGGCTTCGCGTCGTCACCGCCGACGAGCAGCAACACAGTGGTGGTCGCCGCGACCGCGACGATGATGACCGCAGCGACCGCGCCGAGGACCCACCACAGTCCGCGACGGCCCTTTCGCGGCGTCGGACCCGGATACCGGTTTGCATTCGGCGGGGGTGGCCATGGGCCGGGCGGGGGTCCGGTGGCGACCGTCGAGGGATAACTCGCGCGGACAGTTGACTGATCGACGGGGTCGACGGGCGTGAATTCGTCTGGCAGTCCCCCGCGCAGTCCGGTCGTCAGTGCCGCAGCGAAGGTCGAACAGGAGGGGTAGCGCAGGTCGGGATCGTCGGAGAGTGCGGCCGCGAACACCGGATCGAGGTTCACCGCGTCGGCCCGCAGGGCACCGATCGGCGCGATGTGCGGTGCCGTCGGAGCCGTGCCGGTGAGCCGCTGGTAGGCAATCGCCGCCAGCGAATACTCGTCTGCGCGTGCCGTCGCCGGACCCGTCGCGGTCTCGGGCGCCGCGTAGGGCGACCCGGTCGATCCGGCAACGGCGGCGCCGATTCCGAAGTCCGACAGCAGAACCCGCAACGTCGACGCCGGTCCATCCGAACCGACGAAGATGTTCGCGGGCATCAGGCGCCCATGCACAACCCCGTGCCGGTGTGCGTGATCGAGCGCGGCTGCCGCCTGCTCGATCACCGCCCCGACCTCGCCGACCGACAGCGGTTCGGCGTCGAGTCGTCGGCCGGCGATCCGATCGGTGACGAACCACGGCACACCGTCTTCCACACCGTGCCGACGAACCGCGACGATCCCCGGATGCTCGAGTTGTGCCCAGGCGCCGAGCGCCTCCGCTACCCGCGACTGCATGTCGACATCGACCGCACTGGTGACGACAGTCAGCACTCGCGGCTCCGACCGTTCGGCCTCCACGAGGTAGTTCTCACCGAATTCGCCGACACCGGCCGAGGACACCACCCGATTGTCGGCGAAGACATCACCCGGGCTCAGCGGCATGGTCATCCCCTGTCGGTGTCGCCGCCCAGATTGGCGCTACGTATCGGACGGCTCGTGCGTCAGATCGTATCGGAGGCGCGAATGTCCGACCCTCCATGCGAAAGACTCCATCCGTTCCAGGACACCTCACCGACCGTCGTTGTCGCGCTGTCGGAGTCACCGCATCGCCCGGTGTTGGCCTACTGGTGCGGCTGTGGTTGGGTGCGGGGTGGGTGTCTTCGACTGCGCGGCAACGGTTTCCCGTGGCGTCGCGGTTCACACTATGGAGTTCTCAAGGTACGGGTGCGGTCCCGACCGGGGTCGGGTGCGAAAGGTGCTACGCGGTTGGCTGGTTCAGGTTGGTGGGTTCAGGCGGCGTTGTCCAGGCGCATGGTGCGTCGGTTGTAGGCCGGTAGTGGTCTCCTTTCCGGATCGACACTGGCCGGCGGGACCAGCCAGGGGTGGCGGTCATGTCCAAGCACCACATCCCACCCGTTGTGGTGCACATCGGTGTGGCAGGACGGGCAGAGTAGGCACCCGTTGTCCAGGACGGTTTTGCCGCCGTCGGCGTGGTGTTTGATGTGGTGTGCGTGGGCCCAGGACGCCGGCGCTCCGCATTTGATGCAGCACCCTCCGTCACGCACGATCAACGCTCGACGCAGGTGTGGTGGGAACAGGCGTAGGTTGTCGGTCATCGCGACCGGCACCCCGTCCTTGTCGACGGTGATCCCGGTGACCGTCGCATCACAGGTCAACAACCGGGCGGTGTCCAGGGTGACGGGTCCGGTGAACGCCATCGACGCCAGATCCGGATTGTCCGCCGGCAACGTGAGCAGCACTTGATGTTTCGGCATGCCCACCAACCCGTCATCCCCGTGGGCGGCGGCATCAAGGATGCGTTCCAACGCTTCGGAGCGGCGACGCCCGGGCGAGCGGGCATCCGGAGAGCCGTCGGGTTCGGGACGGGGTGCGGCCAGGGCGTCGATCATGGTGTGCAGTTTCTCCCCGATCACCGCATCCACATCCCCACGCACCACGACCCGACCGTCACCGTCGGTGGCAACATCAAAGGTGTTGATGTCGCGGTCATCGCGAGCGGGTACCGCGGCGGGAGCATCGTCGGCGACCTGGTTACCCAGGGTGCGGGCACGGCGGTCGATGTCGGCGGGGGTGGCGCCGGAGAAGGCTTGGGCCAGAAGATCGGTCACACAGGTTTGACGCTGCGACTCCGACAGCGGTTCCCTCGCCCGCACACCGATATGGGACAGTCCGCGGGCGATCGCATCCGCGTGCTCGCCGGAGACAGACCCGTCAGCGGTGTGACCGGCCAACCGCGGCGTACCGGCCAAAGCAACACCGATACGCAGCAACCGAGTGGCGACCGCGGGCGCGGCGCCCATGACGATCAACAGTTCGCGGGTGGTGCGACCCTGCTTCTTCGCGAGCCCCAGGCGTTCGACAGCACCAACCAACACCGCGGCGTGGTGGTCGACCAGGTTTCGTAGCCGCAGCAGCGCCGACAGGGCGTCGTGCACCTCACGGCCGGTGTCGGGTGGTGCGAACTCGGCGAGTTGGTCGCAAAGGTGTTCGATGTGGGGCATGCGTCCAGAATACTCGAACACGTATGCGAGTCAAGAACTATTTTCGCAGCTCAGGGACCATAAATCTCTTCAGTGAACTGCAGTGAACCGTGGTGAACAGGAGCCACTCCAGTCACAAATCAGACATCGACATCCTGCACCATCACATGGTCGTGTTCGATTGAGCCGTTGAGGTCGAAGGTCTTGGTGCCGACCCGGCGGAAGCCCATCTTCGTGTAGAACCGCTGAGCCCGGAAGTTCTCCTCGTTGACGCCGAGCCAGATCTGCACACTGCCGTGCGCACGTGCCGACTCGATCGCGGCCGTCATCAACGCTCGAGACGCCGACTGGGCCCGGCCGCGCGCGTGATGGTCGGGCAGCACGTACATCTTCGAGACCTCGGAGACCGGTCGGGTGGCGATCACCTCGCGCACTTGCGGGTTCTGCGGTTCGGTGTGGAACACGAGGGAGTATCCGAGAATTGGTCCGCCCGGTTCCTGCCGTGCGACCAGCACGTCACAGTCGGGGTCGTCGATGTACCCGCGAAAGTCGTTCGGTCGCAGGTTGGTTGCCAGGAAGCCCGCAATGTCCTCCGGTGTGGAGTGCGGCGGGCACGCCAGCGGGAAAGTCACTTGTGCCACCGCGGACACGTCGTCGGCGAGACTGCGGTCGGTAACCGCCTCGACACTCAGGTGTGCTGTGGATTCCACGATCCGAAAGTATCCCAGAGAGGAGTGTCGCAGAGGGGTGCGGCCGCGTCGGCGGCTACTTGCCCGCCCTCACACCAGTGCGAGGCGGCGCGATTCGACGCGCGCAACGGCGGCGCGCAGACGATCTTCACGGTCGACGATGTCGTCGACGTGACGCGTGATCGGCAGCAGTTCGGTGACGACGTCGGTGCCGCTGACGGCGAATCCGTTGGTCTTCACCCATTCGAGAGTGAACTGGAGGGCATCGCGATCAGCGGTCATGACAGATCCTGGGGGTGGGCTGTTGGTTGGGGGTTACAGCATTTCGGACCCGCTGCGGGCAACGGGTCCGATTGGTGCGCGATACTGGGATTGAACCAGTGACCTCTTCCGTGTCAGGGAAGCGCTCTCCCGCTGAGCTAATCGCGCGGGTATGAAATTGATGGTCTGGAGGTGGCGACGGGAATCGAACCCGTGTACACGGCTTTGCAGGCCGTTGCCTCACCACTCGGCCACACCACCAGATGCGAGTCGACTCGCGCCGAGCGGATGACGGGATTCGAACCCGCGACCCTCACCTTGGCAAGGTGATGCGCTACCAGCTGCGCTACATCCGCATGCTCGTGAGCTGATCTTGTGGACCGTTTTGTTGCTCACGACGCGATGGTGAACATTATCCGACCAACACGCAGTAGCCAAATCGCCTGGTCAGAGGCGTAGCTCGGCGGCACGGCGGCAACACGGCGCATCGGCGCGAAGGGATTTGGGATGCAGCGGTGCCAGCGTGTAGTCTTCTGCCTCGTGCACAGCGCCAACGCGCGTCGCACGCACGGTCCCGTGGCTCAGTGGAAGAGCGTCCCGTTCACACCGGGAAGGTCGCTGGTTCGATCCCAGCCGGGACCACCAAGTATCAGCCGGTGACGACTGCTCTCGCGTACCGTCGATCCGATGACGCACACAGACGTGACGGCCCCTGCGGTGTCCACCACGGGCGGCCGGGTGTCCGGCCTGAATGCCGATGGGATCTTCGCCTACCTCGGAATCCCTTACGCGGCACCGCCCATAGGCGAGGCGGCCTTTGCCGCTCCCGCTCCTCCCGCTGCATGGGATGGCGTCCGGCCGGCCACGGAGTACGGGCCCACAGCCCCACAGGTCGGCTATCCCGCTCCGGTCGCGGCGCTGCTCGACAACGTGATCGTGCTCGGCGACGACTACCTGAACCTCAACGTGTGGACCCCGGACCCGAGCGCAGGCGGCCGACTGCCGGTGATGGTGTGGATTCACGGCGGTGCGTTCACGAGAGGTTCCAACCGCATCGAGATGTATGCCGGGGACACGTTCGCGCGGGACGGCGTTGTCTGCGTCGGGATCAACTATCGGCTTGGCACAGCAGGTTTCGCGTCGATCGAGCGGGCGCCGGACAACCGCGGGCTACTCGATCAGATCGCCGCGCTGCACTGGGTGCACGACAACATCGCGGCGTTCGGCGGCGACCCCGACAACGTGACCGTCTTCGGCGAGTCTGCGGGCGCGATGAGCGTCGCGTCACTGTTGGCGTCTCCGCTCGCCGCCGGCCTGTTCCAGCGCGCCGTCATGCAGAGCGGCAACGGCTCTGCCGCTGCCGATCCCGCCGACGCTCGCAAGGTCACCGCCCGCATGGCGCAGATCCTCGAGATCGAGGCCACCGTGGAGGCCTTCGGCAAGCTCGGCGTGGAAGACATGCTGCAGGCGCAATCGACGGTGGCGTTGGAGTTGATGCTGGATCCGAACCCGGAGGTGTGGGGACGCACGGTCGTCGATGTCGGCATGGGGATCATGTCGCAGTTCCCGGTGGTCGATGGGAAGGTGCTCACGGCGCTTCCGCACGAGGCGATTTCGGCTGGTGCCGGTGCTGACACACCGCTGCTCGCCGGCTGGAATGCCGATGAGTTCCGGTTCTTCCTGGTCGCGACCGGCGGTGCGCAGGCCGTCACCGAGGAAGCCGCGGCCGGCATCCTCGGACGCGGTCCCGGCGGCCTCGATTACCTGCGCAGTCGGCTCGATGCGGGCGCGAGCCCGGGTGAGGCGGTCAGCGAGGCGCTCACTGCACGAGCGTTCTCGTCACCCACCACCGCGATCGCCGAGTCTCGGACGACCGGCACGACGCACGTGTACGAATTCGGGTACCGCAGTCCGCAGGCGGATATCCAGGCCGGTCACGCCGTGGAGATCCCGTTCGTCTTCGACCATCTGGAGTCCGCTCATGCGTTGGTGGGGCCCGAACCCGACCAACGCGTCGCCGACGAGATGCATCACGCGTGGGTGAGCTTCGCGGCCACCGGTGATCCGGGGTGGGCAGCACATCGAAGCGCCGACGATGTGCAGCGTTTCGTCTGATCTTTCTGCGCACGGTGAAAGTGATGGAGCACGGCGAAAGTCCGTTTTCCGACGGGCAGCGTTGACGCCGGTCGCGTGACGCAACGACAATTGACTATGGCGTTGCACGACGGCGAGTACGAGCCCGCAGGCCCGCTCAGCGAGTACGAGATGATCCTCGGCGCCAACGCCGAGGCGTACCTGAGCGAGCAAGCCGTCGTGTTCCTTAGCCGGGGCTTCGACCGGTTGGCCGACCGTGAGTTCTGCGTGGCGTGCCCGGCCGCGCTGCTGTGCGCCGCGGCGGAGCACGAACTGAACAGGCTTGTTCCCAACACCCGCCGTGACGTTGCACCGTGGCGGCGACAGATGGCGGCTCGAGCGCTCAGCGGCATGAGCATCACCACCGTCGACCACCCTGACGCCGAGGACATCTGTTTCAGCAAGGTGGTGCGTGCCATCGAACACGGAATCCTCCTCGAACCGGCGGACACGCCGAGTTCGATGGACCCGCTCGATCCCGTTGACCGTCAGTTGTTGTGGCTGGCCGATCGGGTTCGGACGTTCATCAAGGACGTCGCGGGCCGACTGGCGAGTGGACAGCACCTCTAACGCTGTGAGCCAGAGTCTCGTTGCCGAAACGCCAGCGATGTGGTCCCGTCTGGACCACGATCACTTCTTCCGGGGCTGGCGGAGGTACCCGTACAGCGCGGCGCGGTAGCCGCGTTCGTACGCTTCCTTCTCGTCGGGGATTCGACCGTCGGCCAGCATGGTTGACGCGTGGTGTGAGGCCCAGGCACGTGGCAGCGACGCCAGATGCGCTGATGCGTCGTCGAATCCGGACTCGAAGCGCTCGTGATCCAGCGACGCGTCGCAGATTGCAGATTCGGGCGGGATGGCGTGGGGGAGAGCGATGACGCGGGAGTCCGAAGTGGTCATGACGTAGACCGCCTTTCTGCAAGTGTCCGATAGAGGGTGGCGCGACTCACTCCGAGTGCGTCGGCGATGGTGGGGACGCGATCTCCGTTGGCGCGCATGCGTTCTGCGAGCTCGATCTGCTCGTCGTTGAGAACTCGTGGCCGGCCCAGGGTGGCACTCCCGGTGGGTCGACGAACGGGTGGCTGTCGGGTCGAGGAATCGTCGACCGCGCCCAGGGAGGCGAGAACCCCGATGATCATCGAGCCGGTCTCGTCACCGCTGTCTACTCGTTCGCGCAGCGCGCGCAGCGCGATCCCGCGCTCGGTGAGCAGGCGTGTCGTGCTGAGGATCTCGGTCCTCGTCTGCCCGAGACTGTCGATGCTCGGTACGACGACGGTGTCACCAGCTCGCGCGTAGTCGAGGAGGGCATCGAACCCCGGACGCGACCTGGCCGGTGGGCCCGTCGAATGATCGTCTGTGTAGATGCGGTTGGCATCGAGGCCGGTCGACAGAAGGGCGTCGATCTGCGACTCGAGGCCGGCGGCCGCCGCATGGCCACGTGCATAGCCGAGTTCCAGGCCGGCCGGAGTCTCCGGTGAATCGAGCGACATGTTCTGCATGCTATCTCGAAATAGTTTCGAGATGTGCGAGGTCTCCCCAGAGTGTTGTGAGACGTGACGCCCAAGTCGTGCGCATAGCAGCAAGTAACAGCGAGATGAGACTTTAGATACGAGACAATCTAATTTGCGACAACTGAGATGCCTGGTCCGGTGGGTAGGGCATCGGTTTGCACGCCTTACGATTTCGCCACCATTGGCGTTTCGCCCTCTGGCCTGCGGCGACTCTCCAGTACCGTCTGACTCATGCCGGAGACGAGTGCGCTGTCGCGACGCTCGTCGATGACGATCGGGCGGCGTCCGGTGATCGTGGTCGCGATTCTTGCCGTGTTGGTAATCTGGTGGCAGGCAAAGGTTCTGCCGTTCGGCGACCCGTTCTACGGACTGTTTCAGAACGCCACCGACCTGCGCGTCTACCGGGCCGGAGCCCGCACGGTCCTCGACGGCCGACCGCTGTACACGAACAGCGTGTTGTGGAATCTCGACTTCACCTACCCGCCGTTCGCCGCGCTGGTGATGACCCCCTTTGCCCTCCTGGAGGTCGCCACCGCCAAGGCGGTCTGGTTTGCGGCGACATTCGTCGCGTTGTGCGCGGTGATCGTGCTGAGTTTCCGCAGCCTGGGATACCGGATCGACCGGAGTCTGCTGATCTTCTCGGTGTTCGCGACGGTGGCGGCGACAGCACTCGAACCCGTGCGAACCACCGTGTGGCTCGGCCAGGTCAACATCTTCCTGATGCTGTTGGTGCTGGCCGACCTTGTGCTCCTGGACATGATCCGACCGGGGAGCCGGTTGCGCGGGATCGGAGTGGGCATCGCGGCCGGCATCAAGCTGACCCCGGCGTTCTTCGTCGTCTATCTACTGTTCGTGCGCCGCTGGCGGGCCGCGGCGACCGCCGTCGTCGCCTTCGGATGCACGGTGGCGCTCGCGTTCGTCGTCATCCCATCGGATTCGTGGCGGTTCTGGACGGTCGACGCGAGTGGGGCGCCCGCGCGGATCGGTCGCGTCGACTCACCCGCGAATCAATCGATCAACGGATTCATCTCGCAGTTGCTTGCCTACTTCGACATCCGGCGTTTCGCCCATCCGATGCCGGGCGGACCTGTCTTCGAGGCGCCGCTGTGGATGTGGTTGCCGGTGGCGCTGGTGGCCGCCGCACTCGGACTGTGGGCGGCGGTCGTGGCGCAGCGCAACGGGCGCGCGCTGCTGGCGGTGACAATCGTCGGGATGACCGGGTCGACCGTGTCGCCGTTCTCCTGGGGACACCACTGGGTGTGGTTCGTGCCACTGCTGGTTATTGCCTTCGACGAGGCCTACCGTTCGCGCACGCTGTGGGTCTGGTTGGCGCCCGCCGGCATCGTGGCTCTGTCGTTCACCTATTGGTACAACTGGTGGGACAGCGGCCCTCGCTGGACTGCGGACCATGCGATTGCCTTGGGGCTGTTCATGATGCCGCGCTGGCCCGACCCGCAGTGGTTCGACTACCCGCTGGTGGTGCTGTACGCGGGCTGCTATCCGCTCGTGCTGCTGATCACCATCGTCGTGACCCTCGTGGCGGGTGCCCGCCGTCGTCCGGCAACGGTCACGGAGGCCACCACGGCCACATCGGTGATCGTTGTCGACGGTCCGGACCGGCCGGTGGCCGCGTAACCTGTTGGGTATCTGGCATTTCGGACATACCGAAAGGCAGCGTGGAACGGATGGGGGATGATGTCGGCGGCGATGAGGGTGCGCATGTGGCATCGCAAAGGCAGGTATGTCATTCGCCGCAACCGGCATCTGAATCTTGCGTATCGGATCGCGGTCGGCGTGATCGGCGCACTGGTTCTCGCCGGCGGTATCGTCGCCATCCCGTACCCCGGACCTGGCTGGCTCATCGTGTTCCTGGGGCTCGGCATCCTCGCGTCCGAGTTCGACTGGGCGCATCGCCTGCTCCGGTTCGCACGTGGGAAGTACGACGACTGGGCAGAGTGGATGAAGCGTCAGCACTGGTCGTTGCAGGGGGTGTTTGCGCTCGGGACCTGCGCGGTGGTGCTCGGTTCGCTCTGGGTGCTCGGTGCCCTCGGCACCTTCGCGGGCTGGCTGAACATCGACGCGCAGTGGCTTGCCAGCCCGATTTTCTGATCTCTGACCCGGCGGGTGGGAGAACACGGTGGCCACGCGGATACGATCATCGGTGCAAGAACTCCCGAACCGAATCCGAACCAAGGAGCGCTCGACGTGCCCGATGAAGTGTTGGTGACCAGCCCCGCCACGATCCGTGTGCCAGCTGGGACTACCGCGGGCACGGCGCTGCGCGAGCACGACCTGCCGAACAAGGGGCCCGACGCGATCGTCGTCGTACGCGACGCCGCCGGTGAGCTGCGGGATCTGTCGTGGGTGCCCGAACTCGACACCGACGTCGAGCCCGTCGCCGCCCACACCGAGGCCGGGCGCAGCGTGATCCGTCACTCGTGTGCACATGTCCTCGCGCAGGCGGTGCAGGAACTGTTCCCGCAGGCAAAACTCGGCATCGGACCGCCGATCAAGGACGGCTTCTACTACGACTTCGACGTCGCCGATCCCTTCACCCCGGAGGATCTCGCGAAGCTCGAGAAGAAGATGAAGCAGATCATCAAGTCGGGGCAGAGGTTCTCCCGTCGTGTCTACCAGTCCAAGGACGAGGCGAGACTCGAGCTGGCGAACGAGCCCTACAAGCTCGAGCTCATCGATGACAAAGGTGCGGCGGCCGACTCGGAGGTCATGGAGGTCGGCGGCGCAGAGCTCACCGCCTACGACAACCTCAATCCCCGCACCGGCGATCTCATCTGGTGCGACCTGTGTCGCGGCCCGCATGTGCCGACCACCAAGTACATCGCCGCGTTCAAACTCACTCGCAGCTCGGCGGCGTACTGGCGCGGCGACCAGGACAATGCCGACCTGCAGCGGATCTACGGGACCGCGTGGGAATCGGCCGAGGCGCAGGAGGCATATCTCGAACTTCTGGCCGAGGCCGAACGCCGCGATCACCGCAAGCTCGGTGCCGAGCTGGACCTGTTCAGTTTCCCCGACGAACTCGGGTCGGGGCTTCCGGTGTTCCATCCCAAGGGCGGGATCATCCGTACCGAGATGGAGGACTACTCGCGGCGTCGGCACATCGCCGCCGGCTACGAGTTCGTGAACACGCCCCACATCACCAAGGGGCATCTCTACGAGGTGTCGGGCCACCTGGACTGGTATGCCGACGGCATGTTCCCGCCGATGCAGATCGACGCCGAGTTCAACGACGACGGCAGTGTGCGCAAGCCGGCCCAGGACTACTACCTCAAGCCGATGAACTGCCCGATGCACAACCTGATCTTCCGGTCGCGCGGGCGTTCGTACCGTGAACTCCCGTTGCGGCTCTTCGAATTCGGATCGGTCTACCGGTACGAGAAGTCGGGTGTCATCCACGGGCTGACCCGCGTGCGCGGCATGACGCAGGACGACGCGCACATCTACTGCACGCGGGAACAGATGCGCGACGAGCTGCGCTCGTTGCTGACGTTCGTGCTCGACGTGCTCGCCGACTACGGGCTCGACGATTACTACCTCGAGCTGTCCACCAAGGACCCGAAGAAGTTCGTCGGTGACGACGAGTCGTGGGAGATCGCCACCAACACCCTCGCCGAGGTCGCGCAGGAGTCGGGCCTGGATCTGGTGCCGGACCCGGGCGGGGCGGCGTTCTACGGTCCGAAGATCTCCGTGCAGGTCCGTGACGCGCTCGGCCGAAACTGGCAGATGTCGACGATCCAGCTGGACTTCAACCAACCGGCCCGGTTCGACCTGGAGTACACCGGCGCCGACGGTGCCAAGCATCAGCCGGTGATGATCCACCGCGCACTCTTCGGCTCCATCGAGCGCTTCTTCGGTGTCCTCACCGAGCACTACGCGGGGGCGTTCCCGGCCTGGTTGTCACCCGTGCAGGTGGTCGGGATTCCGGTGGCGGAAGCGTTCGCCGATCACCTGCAGGGCGTCGTCGGCGAACTGCGCACGCGTGGGATTCGTGCCGAAGTGGACCACTCCGACGATCGCATGCAGAAGAAGATCCGCAATCACACCACCGGCAAGGTGCCGTTCATGCTGCTGGCGGGGGAGCGCGACGTCGAGGCGGGCGCGGTGAGCTTCCGGTTCCGCGACGGCACCCAGGTCAACGGGGTGCCGGTCGGGCAGGCCGTCGACCTCGTCGACGCGTGGGTTTCGGCCCGACGCAACGAATCGCCGACCGCCGATCTCATCGCCGGGACCACGAGTGCGGATCCGGCCGATGGCTGAACCGGACGGCGTGATCCGCGACTGCGGCACCGGCGACCCGGACCGGCTGCAGCGGCTGTGGAGTCCGCACCGGATGACCTACATCACGTCCGACCCGCCGGAGAAGACGAGTAGCGGGCATCCCTTCCTGGACATCCCGCACATGTCCGACGAGGACGGATTGATCGTCGCTCGGGGCGAGACCGTGTACGCGGTGCTGAACCTGTACCCGTACAACCCCGGTCACACCATGATCGTGCCGTATCGGCAGGTCGCGGACCTCGAGGACCTGAGCCCGGCGGAGTCGTCGGAGCTGATGGGATTCACCCAGCGCATCATCCGGACGATCAAGTCGGTGTCGAATCCCAACGCGTTCAACGTCGGACTCAATCTCGGCTACGCGGCGGGCGGCTCGTTGGCCGAGCACCTGCACCAGCACATCGTGCCCCGGTGGGTCGGGGATGCCAACTTCATCACCGTTGTCGGCGAGACCAAGATCATGCCACAGTTGCTGCGCGACACCCGCGCACTGCTGGCGCAGGCCTGGCAGCGGCTCGGTGACTGACCTGGTGACGATCTTGTCGAAGGGAGTGCGCGGGTGCTGAGCATCCTGGGCCGGGCTTCGGTCTCGAAGGTCACGCTGCCGATCGGACGCGGTCTGCTGCGTACCGGTCTCACCCCGGACGGTATGACACTGATCGGGACGGTCGCGACCATCGCCGCGGCGTTGACCCTGTTCCCCATGGGCCACCTCTTCTGGGGGACCATCGTCATCTGGCTGTTCGTCATGTTCGACATGCTCGACGGTGCGATGGCTCGGGCTCGTGGTGGCGGCACACGATTCGGGGCGGTGCTCGACGCCACCTGTGACCGCATCGCCGACGGAGCCATTTTCGCTGGTCTGGCCTGGTGGTGCGCAGTCACCGAACCACACGACCTGCTGCTCGTCGCGACACTGATCTGCCTGGTCACCTCGCAGGTGATCTCGTATGCGAAGGCACGTGCCGAGGCCAGTGGACTGTACGGCGACGGTGGCCTCATCGAACGTCCCGACCGCCTCATCATCGTCCTGGTGGGATCGGGTCTGACCGGGCTGGGCCTCGATTGGGCGATCCATGTCGCCATGTGGCTGCTCGCGGCGGGCAGCGTGATCACCGTCGGGCAACGCATGTGGTCGATCTCGCGTTCTCCGGGGGCCCGCGACCTCATCCCGACGGAGAAGACGCCGCCCGACGGGGAGCAGGCAGACGAGAACGAGGGGCACTGATGCGCGTCCCAGGACTCGGGCGCGTGCGGGAATCCTTGTCCGCCAACGCCTACCGTGCGGGATGGGCCGCGATCCGCTACGCTCCCGACGGCCTCGCACGACAGGGATTCGACACCGCGGGCCGACTCGTGGGGCGTATCGACGACAACGATCAGCTGCGTCGCAACCTGGCCCGGGTGCTCGGCGTCGAGCCGCGCGATGTTCCGAGCGAGCTGATGGGGCAGGCGATGGCGTCCTACGCCCGCTACTGGTACGAGGCATTCCGGTTGCCGTCCATGGACTTTCAGGAGGCGGCGGCCAACGTCTACCTCTCGGATGACCAGATCGAGTTGTTCGAGGCCGAGCTCGCGAAGGGCAAGGGCCTGATCTTCGCGCTGCCGCACAGCGGCAACTACGACATGGCCGGGGTGTGGCTGGTTCAGCACAACGGGACATTCGCGACCGTCGCCGAACGGCTCAAACCCGAATCCTTGTTCCGTCGATTCGTCGACTATCGCGAGAGCCTCGGCTTCGAGATCTTCCCGCTGACCGGTGGTGAGCGCCCGCCGTACGAACAGCTCGCCGACCGTCTGCGAGCGGGAAAGATCATCTGTCTCATGGGTGAACGCGATCTCAACCACACCGGTGTTCCGGTGACCATGTTCGGGGAGCGGACCCGGATGCCGGCCGGGCCCGCGAAACTCGCCATCGACACCGGCGCTGCGCTGATGCCCGCGCACCACTGGTTCACCGAGGGCGCCACCTCGCGGCTGCAATGCGGTCCGCGCATCGATACCGAGGGCGGCGTCGCAGCGACCACTCAGCGCCTCGCGGACGCCTTCGCCACCAACATCGCCGCACACCCCCAGGACTGGCACATGTTGCAACCGTTCTGGGAGGCCGACTGGACCGAAGGGCAACGCGCCCGAGTGGCGGGCAATCCCGGTGCGGCACAACATGCGGACGGGGAGGCGTCGTGAGAATCGGCATGGTGTGCCCCTACTCGTTCGACGTGCCCGGTGGCGTGCAGGCCCACGTAATGGAACTCGCCCAGGTGTTCATCGAACGCGGACACGAGGTCAGCGTGCTCGCGCCGGCCGCCGACGACACCGAGCTGCCGGACTACGTCGTCCGCGCGGGACCGGCGCTGGCGATCCCGTACAACGGCTCGGTCTCTCGGGTGAACTTCAGCCCCAAGGGATACCTGCGGTTGCGTCGCTGGATTGCCGAGAACGCCTTCGACGTACTCCACGTGCACGAGCCGAACGCACCCAGCATTTCCATGTTGTCGCTGATGGTGGGTTCCGGCCCGATTGTCACGACCTTCCACACCGCCACCTCACGGTCGTTGTGGCTGAGCACCTTTCAGGGAATCCTGCGGCCCTACCACGAACGCATCGCGGGCAAGATCGCGGTGAGCGAACTCGCACGTCGCTGGCAGATGGAGTCGCTCGGGTCCGACGCGGTCGAGATACCCAACGGAATCAACGTGTCCGCATTCGCCGATGCCGAGCCGCTCGACGGTTATCCGTGGCCGGGCGGCTCGGTCCTGTTCCTGGGTCGTTTCGACGAACCGCGCAAGGGTATCGACATCCTGATGCGCGCACTGCCCGCGATCGTCGAGCAATTCCCCGACGTCCGCATCCTGGTGGTGGGCGGCGGAAACCAACGAGCGCTGCGGCGGCGCGCGGGCGATCTCGCCGACCACCTCGTGTTCCTCGGCCAGGTCGACGACGCCACCAAGGCCCGGGCCCTGCGTTCGGTGGATGTCTACTGCGCGCCGAACCTCGGCGGCGAGAGCTTCGGCATCGTCCTCGTGGAGGCAATGGCGGCCGGCGCCGCGGTGATCGCCAGCAGCCTCAACGCTTTTCGGCGTGTTCTCGACGACGGTCGGGCCGGACGACTCGTGACCACCGGATCGCCGGAGGAACTGGCCGAGGGGGTCGTCGATCTGCTGTCCGACACGCAAGCGCGGGCCGAGTTGGTGCGGGCCGGTCGGGTGCGCGCGGACCGGTACGACTGGTCGCGGGTCGCCGACCAGATTCTGCGCGTGTACGACACGGTCACGGTTGGCGCCGGCCCGGTGGTGGTGTCGGACTGATGTCTCCCACGACGACGCTGATTCTGCTGGTCGCGATCGTGGCGATCGTCCTTCTGGTCGGCTGGGCCGTGCAGACCGCCAATCGCCTCGACCGGCTCAATGTGCGCGTGGACCTCGCGCGCCAAGCCCTCCATGCCTCGCTGGACCGGCGATCGGTGGTGGCCCGGGCCATCGCAACCGACATGGCGGCATCGGGCACCCCGGAGGTCGTGACATCGGCGCGTGACCTGGCTGCGGTCGCAGATCATGCCGAACGCGCCGACCCCGCGACGCGGG
>NZ_JBEXMX010000067.1:0-31274 GCF_040610755.1 Gordonia sp. NPDC003585
GACCACCACACCGGCCCCGGCGCCACCCAGCAACGCGCGCCGTGACAGCCGCGAGCGTCCTGAATCTTCCGGTGCCGGTGTGGTTTCGCTCATCGTGTCCCCGTCATCGCGTCCCAGTCGTCGTATAGACGTTACTGCGGCAGGACGATGCCCGGCACCTGCGAGAGGGTCGCCGACAAGGCGTCGATCTTGGCCGACAGATCCTTGCGCTGCTCCGGTGTCACCTGCGTGTAGGAGACGTAACCCTCGCCCTGCTGGAACTGGTTGATCGCGGCGCGAACATCCGCGAACTGCGCGGTGATCTTGTCCATCAGCGGCTGGTCCTTGGCGGAGATGATCGGCTGCATGGTCGCGATGGCCGTCTCCGAACCGTCCACGTTGGCGGCGAAGTCCCAGAGGTCGGTGTGCGAGTAGCGATCTTCCTCACCGTTGACCTTGGTGGCAGCGACCTCGTCGATCAGGGCCTGCGGTCCCTGAACGAAAGATCTTGTCTCGAAGTTGAAGTCGGGCTTGTTGACCTCGTCGTGCAGCTTGTTGACGTTGGCGAGCAACAAGTCTGCCTGCTGGTCGATGTTGGCCTTGGTGTCGGTGGCCTTGGCGTTGGCCGCGTCGGCCGGACTGATCTGTCCTTCGCCGTCACCGATCTCGTTCGGCTGCGGCGGCCACAGGAATCGTTCGATGCGGTGGAAGCCGGTGAACGGTTGCGTGCCGTTTTCGGTGTCCTCCCAACGCATGTCGATGGCCGGGTCGAGGTCGGGGAACGACTCGGCGACCGGCTCGATGCGCTCGTAGGGCGTGCGCACGAGACCGAACTGGGCGCGCGCGGCGTCGAGGTTGCCGCTCTTGACGTTGTTCACGAACGACTGGGTCTGTGCCTGCAGCGTGTTCAACTGGTTGCGGACATAGCCGAGGTAGGCGACCTTGGCGGCGTTGACATCCGCGGGCACCTCGGCCTTTTCCTTCTTCTCACCGCTGACGGTGATCTCCTTGCGGATACCGGTGCCGACCATGCCGGGCTTGCAGGCCACGGTGTAGGTGCCCGGGTCGACGATCTCGACCGTCAGGTTGCCGGAGACACCCGGACCGATGTTCTCGACCTCGCCGAGAACCCGGTTGTTGTTGCCATAGACGTAGAACTCGGTGACCTTGGTCCCGTTGTTGGTCACGGTGAAATCGACGTCGCCGGTCTGCGCTTCGGTGCTCGCCAGATCGCACTCCGAGTCCGACGAGGTCACCTTGATGGCGCCCTCCGAGTCGGTCTTCGACGTACAGCCCACCAGGAGCAGTGGGGTGGCGCACACAAGGGCGGCGGCGGCAATTGTCGTCGCTACCTTGCGATTCGCTCGAAGGCGTTTGCGCATCGGGTTTCCTTTCAGCGGCCGGCGTCGGGAGTTGCCGGGGTTTCGGGGGAGGTGTCGGCGGGCGTGCTCGCGGGAGCGCGATCGGCCGGTCGACGGCGGTTGGCGCGTAGGAAGATCGTCAGCACCACCACGACGTAGAGCACCCAGGCCACCACCTGCAAGACGGTGGGGTCGGGCCGGAAGTTGAAGATGCCCGCGAGCACCGTGCCGTACCACGACGACTGGTCGTAACTCGCGGAGATGTCGAAGGCGATGTTGTTGAGGCCGGGTAGCCAGCCGACCGTCTGCAACGCGCGCACCCCGTAGGAGAGGATGCCCGCGGCGACGATGATCAGGAAGATCCCGGTGTAGAGGAAGAACCGGTGGAAATCCAGGCGGATCGCACCCTGATAGAGGAGCACCGTCAGCACGATCGCGACCACCACGCCGATCAGCAGACCCAGCAGTGGCCACCATCCGCCCGACACGCTCTCCGCATATCCGACCATCAGCAGCGCGGTCTCGAAGCCCTCTCGGCCGACGGCCAGGAAGGCCAGGCCCATCACCGACGCACCGCCGGCCAGCAGTGCGTCGGACATGCTGTCCTTCAGGTCCGACGAGATGTGCGAGGCGGCCTTGCTCATCCACAGCACCATGAAGGTGACGATCGCCACCGCGACCAGCGACGCGACTCCGGCGATCAGCTCGGCGGCCAACGGCGTCATCGTCGACGTCCCGAAATGGATGACGAGGAAGACGACCACCACCATGGCGACCGCTGCCGCGACACCTGCCCAGATCCATTTGAGGGCGCCGCGGCGGCCCGCACGCGTCACGAAGGCCACCAGAATCATGACCACAATGCCGGTTTCGAGGCCTTCGCGAAGTCCTATCAGTCCGCTTCCGAACATCTGCGCGAAAACCGAGGGCGCGCCACCCGAAGCGAGAATCTCCACCGTGCTCTTTCCGACGGCCCGCTCCCGAAGCGGAGTGTGGTGAGGCTAACCAGACGACAGTAGCGCCGGATCCCGGGAACCGGAAGCTGAGACGGCGAGTTGACTATGCGATTGGGTCTTAAGTCCTCATCATGCGATGGTGGGTGGTCGTCGCGACGGATCTGTGCGAATCGGTCGCGACCAACAAGGCAGGGAGTGAGTGAGTAGTGCGTGTGCGTGGTCCGTTGTCGCGGGCAGTACAGGGTGCAATGGTCGGCGTCGCCGCGGTGGCGGCGTCGGTCGTGCTGGCCGGGTGCATCGACCTGCCCACGTTCGACCGGCCCGACATCCCCGACGGCATCCCGCCCGGTCCGGGGACCCCGCAGCCCTACATCGACATCAACGCGCCCGGACGTACCGCCGAACTCATGCGTGAGTGGGCCACGCCCATCGCGGACTCGACGGGTATCCCGCTCATCGCGATGGAGGCCTACGGCAACGCCGCCGAGATCCAGCGCCAGCAGCACCCCGAATGCGGACTGGCCTGGACCACCCTGGCGGGCATCGCGGGGGTGGAGAGCAAACACGGCACGTATCGCGGAACCCGGATCGCGGCCAACGGTGACACCTCACCGCCCATCCGCGGAGCCAAGCTCGACGGCTCGCGCGGCAACCTCGAGATCCACGACACCGACGGTGGCCGCCTCGACGGTGACGCCACCCACGACCGCGCCATGGGCCCCTTCCAGTTCATCCCCGAGACCTGGACCCGGTACGGCGTCGACGCGAACGGCGACGGCAAGGCCGACCCGGACAACATCGACGACGCGGCCCTGTCGGCGGCGCGCTACCTGTGCGTGTCGTCGGGCGGCGACATGACGACGCCGTCGGGCTGGGAAAAGGCCGTGAAGGTCTACAACAATTCGATGGCCTACGTCCTCGACGTGCGGGATCACTCCAACGCCTACTCGATCAACGTCCGCTACTGACCGGTCCGGATCTGTGGCAACCGACCATCCCTCGGGCCGTCGGAAATCTGTACCTCGGAGGCCGGCCAGGTGCATAGTGCACGTGGGCGGGGTTGGGAGGTACAGGCCGTCCGACGGGGTGGTGGTGCGCTCGCGTGAAATGACCCCGGGACGACGACGTCGTCGGGTCGGTGGCTCGGTAGCGTTCCTTCTGAACTGGGGAAACGCGATCCAGCGGCCCGCAAAATCTAGGGGAAGAAGTTTCTTCCCCTGGGTTCGTAGTCATCCGCGAGAATTTTCTGGGGGAGGACTCCAAGGCTAGGGGAAGAACTTCTTCCCCTAGATTTTGCGGGCGCGTGTTCCTGGCGTCGCGTTCGGCGGAACGCGATGACCACGATCGGTGACTGAGATCGGGCCCGTCAGCGTCCGCTTCCGGGAGATACCCGGAGCACCACAGTCAGGGGCCCGATCCTGGCCACCGGTCCGACCTCCAACCCTTCCCGCCTCCACGACCCCCCGCCGCACTTGTGGAATCTGTACCTGGGAACCCATGAAGTGCACAGTGCACTTGGTCGGGCTGGGGGGTACAGATATCCGACGGGGGTGGGGCTCCCGCGGCCTGGTCGGGTCGCCGACTTCACGAATTTGTTTCGTGCGCGGCCCTTGCCACATGTGTCGAGGCACTAGCGATTAGGCTTTGACCCGTACCTTGGCCGTCGCCAGATGCGTCGGCCCACCACCGAGAAATAGGGGTTGAACCGTGGCAATCATCGAGCAGGTTGGTGCACGAGAGATTCTCGATTCGCGGGGCAACCCGACGGTCGAGGTCGAGGTCGTCCTCGATGACGGCACGTTCACGCGGGCCGCTGTGCCGTCGGGCGCCTCGACCGGTGAGCACGAGGCCGTCGAACTCCGAGACGGTGGCGAGCGCTACCTCGGTAAAGGCGTCACCAAGGCCGTCGAAGGTGTGCTCGGTGAGCTCGCGCCGGCGGTCATCGGGATCGAGGCCGAGGAGCAGCGTCTCGTCGACCAGGCCCTGCTCGACTGCGACGGCACCCCCGACAAGGGCCGCGTCGGTGCGAACGCGCTGCTGGGTGTGTCCCTCGCCGTCGCCAAGGGAGCTGCCGAATCGGCCGGACTGCCGCTGTTCCGCTACATCGGCGGACCCAACGCGCACATCCTGCCCGTGCCCTGTATGAACATCATCAACGGCGGCGAGCACGCCGACAACGGCATCGATTTTCAGGAGTTCATGATCTGCCCGGTCGGTGCGCCGACCTTCAAGGAAGCCCTGCGCTGCGGCGCGGAGGTGTACCACGCACTCAAGTCCGTGCTGAACAAGCAGGGACTCAACACCGCGCTCGGCGACGAGGGTGGCTTTGCACCCGACCTGCCCCACACCGACGCTGCGATCTCGGTGATCGGCGAGGCGGTCGGCAAGGCCGGCTACAACTTCGGCAAGGACGTCGTGATCGCGCTCGACGCGGCCGCGACCGAGTTCTACTCCGATGGCGTCTACAAGCTCGAGGGCAAGGACTACTCGACCGCCGACATGGTGCCGTTCTACGAGAAGCTCATCGCCGACTTCCCGATCGTCTCGATCGAGGACGGACTGGCCGAGGACGACTGGGACGGGTGGGCCAAGCTGACCGAGGCGGTCGGCGACAAGGTGCAGCTCGTCGGTGACGACCTGTTCGTGACCAACCCCGAGCGTCTCGAACGCGGGATCACCGAGGGAGTCGCCAATGCCCTTCTGGTGAAGGTCAACCAGATCGGCACGCTCACCGAGACCCTCGACGCGGTGGCCCTGGCGCACAACAACAGCTACAAGACGATGATGAGCCACCGGTCCGGTGAGACCGAGGACACCACCATCGCCGACCTGGCCGTTGCCTGCGCGTGTGGTCAGATCAAGACGGGTGCGCCGGCGCGCAGCGAGCGTGTCGCCAAGTACAACCAGCTGTTGCGCATCGAGGAAGGTCTCGGCGACGCGGCACGCTACGCCGGTGACCTCGCCTTCCCGCGTTTTTCGTTTGGTTCGTGATTAGCTGGAGCCCATGGCTAACCGTGGGCTCAGTGACAGTGCTGGGCGTCGGCGGGTCCGCGACTCGCGAGGCGATGCGCGCTCGCGTGAGCGCGCACGCCAGACTCGCCGACGCCGGCCGACCGCAACCCAGGCCGACGCGTCGGAGTCGGCCACCCAGACCGACGCACCCGACTCGGTCACCCAGACCGGCGAGCACGAACTCGACACCGTCGGCGCCGACGAGCAGAGCACGCGCAAGCGTCCGCGTCGGATCTCGAACGCCCGTCGGCGCCCGGACGGGTCCCGTTCGGCAGCGTTGGTGTCGCGGGTTCGGCATGTCGACGCCAAGCGGGCCGTCGTGCTGGCTCTGGTGATCAGCATCGTGGCGCTCACCCTCGCGATGCCGATGCGTACCTACTTCGCCCAGCGCTCCGAGTTGCGTCAGCTCACGGCGGCCAACGTGGAGAAGGAACGTGAACTCGCCGACTACCGGCAGAAGGTGAATGAGCAGGAAGACCCGGCCTACATCGAGGCCAAGGCACGGTCGGAACTTCTGTTCGTGAAGCCGGGTGAGACGCCGCTGGTGATGATGTACCCCGGCGACGAACAGCGTCGAGCCGCAGCCGCGGCAGCCGAAAAGCGTGCTCGCGCACCGTGGTACGGCCGACTGTGGGATTCGGTCGCGACTCCTCCCGGCGTCCGGTGAGCACCTTCGACGCCGACCTCGAGATCGTTGCGCGACAGCTCGGCCGGGAGCCGCGTGGCGTCATCGAGGTGAGTTACCGAACGCCCGACGGAGTGCCGGCCGTGGTGAAGACCGCTCCGAAGCTGCCCGACGGCACACCGTTCCCGACGCTCTACTACCTCACCGATCCACGGCTGACCGCCGAGGCCAGCCGCCAGGAGTCGGCCGGGGTGATGAGGGAGATGACCGCCAGGCTCGCGGAAGACGTTGAACTCGCGGCGGCCTATCGCCGTGCGCACGAGAGTTATCTCGCTGAACGCGATGCGATCGAGTCGCTGGGCACCGACTTCACCGGTGGCGGGATGCCCGACCGCGTGAAATGCCTGCATGTCCTGATCGCGCACTCGCTGGCCAAGGGGCCGGGAGTCAACCCGCTCGGTGATGAGGCGGTGGCGCTCGCCGCCGACAACGGTCTTCGCGGCACAGCCATTCCGGCGGACTGGCCGCATCTGACGGCGGACGATACCGAGGGTGACGAATCGTGACCGTCGTTGCGGCGGTCGATTGCGGCACCAACTCGATCCGCCTGCTCGTCGCGCGGCCCGACGACTCGGGACGGTTGATCGACATCCACCGCGAGATGCGGGTCGTCCGGCTCGGGCAGGGGGTCGACGCCACCGGGCGCTTCGCCGATGAGGCGATCGACCGCACCCGGATCGCGCTCGCCGACTACGTGGAGATCATGCGGTCGCACCGGGTCGAGCAGGTGCGCATGGTGGCCACCTCGGCCACCCGCGATGCGTCGAACCGTGATGCGTTCTTCGGCATGACGGCCGAACTCCTGGGTTGTGTGGTGCCCGACGCGATCGCCGAGGTGATCACCGGCGACGAGGAAGCGCGGCTCTCGTTCCGCGGCGCCGTCGGCGAATTGGATTCGGCGCAAGGGCCTTTCGTCGTCACCGACCTGGGCGGTGGCTCCACCGAGGTGGTGTTCGGCGGTACGGGGACAGGCGGGGCCGACGGCGTGCGCGCCGCTTTTTCGGCCGACATCGGGTGTGTTCGGCTGACCGAGCGGTGTCTGCCGTCAGATCCGCCGACCCCCGCCGAGGTGTCCGCGGCGCAGGCGTTCACGCGGGAGCGACTTGCCGAGGCGTTTGCGGCGGTGCCCGTCGACGGCGCCCGCACCTGGGTGGGCGTGGCCGGAACGATGACGACGCTGGCGGCACTCGGTGCCGGACTCGACACCTACGATCCCGAGGTCATCCATTTGTCGCGGATCCCGCTCGACGACCTCGACCAGGTGTGCCGACGGCTGGTGTCGATGACGCGCGCCGACCGCGCCGCCCTCGGACCGATGCATCCCGGTCGGGTGGACGTGATCGGCGGTGGTTCCCTGGTCACGATGGAACTGGCCCGCGAGTTGTCGGCGCGCGCGGGCATCACCGAACTCGTGGTGAGCGAGCACGACATCCTCGACGGTATCGCCCTCGGCCTCCTCGACCCCCGTTGACCGTGCGTCCCAAATCGTTGACCGTGCATTCCCGGCCGGTTTAGACCCGCAGTGGGTCCAACGTTTGGCCTGCTGGGCGCACACGCGTAGCTTGGTTTCGTTACGCACCCACACAGGAGGTCAGGAGTGTCGACACCGTCGGTGTTCACCTTTCCCAATCCGGTCAACGACTACGCAGCGCGTTCGACCGCCGGCCTGGTCGTCGCGCTGGCGATCGTGACGGTCGCCGTCAACCATTGGGCGCTGTACGCGGTGTTGGCGATCGGCTTCGCGCTTCGTGTGCTTTCGGGACCCAAGCTGTCGCCGTTCGGCCAGTTGTCGGTGCGGGTGATCGCACCGAAAATCTGGCGCAAGACGAAGCTCGTTCCTGGTCCGCCGAAGCGGTTCGCACAGACCATCGGCCTCGTGGTGAGCACCACGGCCCTCATCCTGAGTCTGCTCGGCTTCGGACTCGCCGCCCAGCTCGTCGTCGGTGTCCTCATCGTCGCCGCGACACTCGAGTTCGTTTTCGGTTTCTGCCTGGGCTGCACCATCTTTGGCTTCCTGCAGCGTCGCGGCGTCATCCCGGACACCGTGTGCGAGGCCTGCAACAACATCTCGCTGCGCACACCCGAACCCGCGCAGAGCTGACACACGCCGAGGCGGCGATGACTGCGGTGGGAAGCGGCTCATAGCCCACAATGAACCGGTGAGTCAGCCCGGATACGACGCCCTCGCCGCTCTGTACGCCGACACCTTTCCCACCCCGTACATCACCTCGTTGGAGCGACACGCGGTCCACGCGTTCGCCGACACGGCCGCTGCGCAACTCGGTGGCGATGTCGTCGTCGACATCGGATGCGGCCTTGGTCATGTCACCGCCGACCTGCATGATCGCGGCCTGCCGATCGTCGGGATCGAACCCAGTGCCGGCATGGTCGAACTCGCGCGCACCGGCCACCCGCACTGTGAGTTCATTGCCGACGACGCACACCTGCGCGGCACCGCCGCCGACCTCCGTATCGGCGCGATCCTGGCGCGCTTCAGCCTGATCCACGTGTCTCCGTCGGTGCTCCCGCAGGTGCTGCGAGCCTGGTCAAGTCGCCTTTCTGACGGAAGCCCCGTGTTGATCGCGTGCCAGACCCTGGACCGCGGCACCGAGGAGGAGTTCGACCACCGGGTTGCCAGAGCATGGCTGCGTCACCCGGATCACCTCGCTGCACAACTGAAGGAAAGCGGCTTCGACGAAGTCTGGCGAATGATCAGCCGCCCCGACGACGAACACCGGTTCCCGGAGCTGCATCTCCTGGCGCGTCGACGACCATGACAAGTCGCTGACCTATTGCGGAATGCACGGTCAACGATTTGCGACGCACGGTCAACGGTTTGAGGCGCACTGTCAACGGTGACAGGACCGTGGCGACCTGGGCAATCGCTACTCCGGCGCGACCGGAGCCTCCATCGCACCCTCGAGGGTGACGTCGTGGATGTCTCCGGAATCGTCGGTGTCGATCTCGGGTGAGTCGAGTTCCTGCGGCACGACGGGCGCCTCGATCGATGCCTCGATGTTCAGCGGCTCATCCTCGATGTCGTCGTCTTCGAGGTCGGCCAGCTCTGCGTCCTCGAGCTCGGCGTCCGCGGGTTCCGCATCGACGATCTCGTCGACCAGGTCGGCATCGAGGATGCGTTCCTCGTCGAGCTTCGCCTTACGCGCGGCCTCACGCATCTCGAAACCGTCGGTGAAGATCTCACCGACCTCACGGGCCACACCGGCGACGGCGCCGGTGATGATGGTCGCGATCTGACCGACGTGATTGGCGGTCGACTCGACGAGCTCTTGAATCAGGTCCTTGTTGCGTTCGATGCGATCGACCATCTGATCGGACTCCTTGTCGCTGGGGACCATCCGGGGAAACCACACCCGGGCGGCATCGCCGACGACGATACCGCCCGGAAGGTGGTGGTGCCATGGGACGTCGCGGACCGTTCAGGCAACGTCCGCCGGCTTGTTGCGCTCGACGATGACGGTGAGGTCATCGTCGTCGCGCGTCATGAAATTGGGCAGCGACAGCTTGGCGATCTTCTTCCAGGTCGACGCGAGCTGCTGGCTCAGCGAACCGGTGTTGTAGGGCAACCCGTAGCGTTCGCAGATCTCCTGGACCTCGCCCGACACCTCCGGGTAGCGGCTGGCCGGGATGTCCGGGAACAGATGGTGCTCGATCTGATGCGACAAGTTGCCGCTCATGATGTGGAACAGCGGGCTTCCGGTGATGTTGGCCGACCCGAGCATCTGCCGCAGGTACCACTGTCCGCGCGTCTCGTCTGCGCATTCCTCGGAGGTGAATGTCTGTGCACCGGTGGGGAAGTGGCCGCAGAAGATGATCGAGAACGTCCACAGGTTGCGCACGAGGTTGGCGCTCGCGTTGCCGACGAGAGTCGACACGAACAGCGGTCCGGTCAGCGCCGGGAAGACGACGTAGTCCTTGAGCACCTGACGACCGGCCTTGCGCCACATGCCTTTCACCAGGCCCTTGATGTCGGTCCACTTGCGCTTGCCCGCGATGATGTTCTCGGCTTCGAGATCGTGCAGCATCACGCCCCACTCGAACAGCAGCATCAGGGCGGTGGCGTAACCGAGGTTGCCCAGGTAGTAGGGATTCCACTTCTGGTCACGGGCCATGCGCAGGATGCCGTAGCCGATGTCGCGGTCCTCACCGATGATGTTGGTGAAGGTGTGGTGCAGGTAGTTGTGGCTGTGCTTCCACTGGTCGGCCGGACACACTGTGTCCCACTCGAATTCGCGCGAGTTGTAGGTGTCCTCGCGCATCCAGTCGTACTGGCCGTGCATGACGTTGTGGCCGATCTCCATGTTGTCGAGGATCTTGGAGACCGAGAGTGCGCCGACCGCCGCGATCCATGCGGGCGGGAAGAAACCCAGGTACATCAGGGCCCGTCCGGTGACCTCGAACCCGCGTTGGGCGCGGATGACCGAGTACAGGTATTCGCGGTCCTTCTCGCCGAGGTCGGCGACGATCCGGGCGCGCAATTTGTCCAGGTCGCGACCGAGTGCCTCGACCTGCTCATAGGAGAGAACGACGGTATTGGGGTCGGTCACCTGCGTGGCCGCCGGATCGATCACGGTTGTTTCCGCGGTCGCGTCGGATGTCGGTTTGGTTGCCTCGGGTTCGATCACCGCAGGCAGATGGGCGGGGCGGAGTTCGGTGTCACGGGTGAGCTCGATGGTCATGGTGATACCTCCGTAGGGGTGTTGGGCGATTGCGGGGTGGTGGCGGTCAGATGTCGATGTCGACGTCGCCGACCGGGGCGTTGATGCAGAGCTGGATCTGTTTGTCGGCTTCGGTGTCGAGTTCTCCGGTCAGCACATTGCGGGTGCATCCGGAGAGCTTGGTCGCGGTGCATGAGAAGCAGATGCCCATGCGGCATCCGGACTCGGGCGTCAGGCCGGCCGATTCGGCCTGATCGAGGATCGGACGACCGTCGTTGGTCGTGGTGGCGCCGGAGGCGAGGAAGGCCAGTTCGCCGGTGATCGGTTCGTCGGGGTCGACGGCGATCGGTGCGGCGAGGGTGAATGCCTCGGTGTGCAGCGGCCGATGCAGTCCTGCGGCCTCGTGGAAGTCCGACACGGCGTCCATCAGGGCTCCGGGGCCGCACACGAACACGTCCGCGTCGACCAGGTCGGCGACGCCATCGAGATGCGCTTCGCTGAAATGGTCGTCATCGACTCGCGTGTAGTAGCAGCGCAGGTCGAGGTTCGGATTCACCGCCGCCAGCGATGCGAGTTCGGCACGGTATGCGGCCTCGCGGGGTGTCGGCGCGTAGTGCACAAAGGTGATCGGTCCGTCGTAGTCGTCGGACAGCAGTGTGCGCAGCATTGAGAGTACAGGTGTAACACCGCTGCCGCCGCTGATGAAGACGACCGAACGAGGATCGGACTCAGGCAGGGTGAACTCGCCCTGGGCTTGCGACAGGCCGACGACGTCGCCCGCGCGGGCCGTGGCGGCCAAGTGACGGGAGACAAAGCCGTCGTCGTGGGCAGCGATGGTGAGTTCGATGTCGCCGTCGCGTCCCGCGGCATTGGCCGGCGAGAAGCAGCGGCTGTGCCGAACGCCGTCGATGACGACGCTGAGCTGCACAAACTGGCCTGCTCGGTGTCCCTTCCACTGCCGCGTGGGCCGCAGTTGGAGGCGTACAGTGTGCGGGGTGGGGTGCTCGACGCGGACGATCTGCGCACGCAGGTCGCGCCAGGTCAGCATCGGGTCGATGAGTTCGAGGTAGCGATCCACCGGATGCGGCGACATTGCCGCTTCGACGATGGAACCGAACCAACGGTTGAGTCGGCCGGTCGACGCGGTGGCGTCGGCGGTGCGAGTTTGGGGGGTGCGGATGCTCATGGGCGGGCTCCGTTCTGGGTTGTTTCAGTGAACAACTGTACACGGAAAAGTGTGACACACGGGCGCGGTGCCGCGTCAAGGGTTGATTGCCGTGACGGCTGTCACTTGGCGCGGAGGGTCGTGCCCGAATGTGCCGGCAGCACCACTTAGACTCGGATGGTGACCCGGACGCGACACACGAGCCAGCGTGAGACGCAGTCGCGTGCCGACAAGAAGAACCAGACGCGTCAGGCTCTCCTCGACACGACGTTGACCCTGGTGGGTGAGCGCAGCTTCGGGAGCATCAGCCTGCGTGAGGTGGCACGTGGCGCCGGAATCGTGCCGACGGCCTTCTACCGCCACTTCGCGTCGATGGAGGATCTGGGCGTCACCCTGGTCGAGGATTCGATGCGGGTGCTGCGTCGTGCGTTGCGGGACGGTCGGCGTGATCTGGCCAGTCGTCAGGCGCTGCCGACCGCGCAGAATTCACTCGCCATCCTCTTGCGGCACGTCCACGAGAACGAACCCGCGTTCCGCTTCCTGATCCGCGAACAACATGGCGGGATCGCCGAGGTTCGACGCGCCATCGACACCGAATTGCGGCTGTTCTCCAAGGAACTCGCCATCGACCTCGCGCGGATGCCCGCCCTCGTCGGGTGGGAGGCCGAGGACCTCGAACTCGCCGCCGACCTCATCGTCACCATCATGCTGACCGCCGTCGCGGATCTGATCGACGGTGAGTACCGGGGGCGCGATGCCGAGCGCGACGTCGTCGAACGCACCGAACGCCAACTCGTCATGGTGTTCCTCGGCATGGGGCAGTGGCGTACCGGCGGTTGATTCGACGAGTCAGGTGACCATCCCGCTGACCTGGGCAAATGTAATGGACCCGGCCGCGGCCGTCCCACTAAATCTAGGGGAGGAAGTTTGTTCCCCGATGTTCGGAGTCGCCCCCTAGAAAGTTTGCGGGGAGGACACCAAGGTTAGGGGAAGAGTTTCTTCCCCTACCTTCTTCGAGACGCTCCGGTGGATCGATGGTTCGTCTGCCGGGTCGGATCGCCGGGACGATCGGCCTCGTCTGAAACGGTCTTCCTGGCGTGCATCCGAGGGAAATGTGCCCTCGGTGGCTCCTCACGGAGACCGTTCCGGACGGCCTCACTCTTCCCGCCTCCACGATCGCCGACGACGTCGGCGGGTGGGTCGATGTTGCAACCAGGGCGATTTCAAGGGTGGGCAGCGCAATGATGTGGTCCGACACTACTCGTCGGACCACATCCGCGGGGGTTGGCGATCGCCTGCGCCCCGACCACATGAAAGGCACCTGGTGTCACTGCAATTCCACTGGTTCCTGCCCACGTACGGAGACTCGCGCAATCTGATCGCCGGTGGTCACGGCAGTCAGATGTCGGGAGACCGGCGGGCGGATCTCCGCTATCTCAAGCAGTTGGCGGGAGCGGCCGAGATCAACGGCTTCGAGGCCGTGCTCACCCCGGCCGGATTGTGGTGTGAGGACGCGTGGCTCACGACGGCGGCCTTGATCGACGCGACCGAGACACTCAAGTTCCTGGTGGCCTTCCGGCCGGGACTGCTCAGTCCGACGCTGGCCGCGCAGATGGCAGCGACGTTCCAGTGGCAGTCGGAGGGTCGCCTGCTGGTGAACGTCGTGACCGGTGGTGAGGCGAGTGAGCAGCGGGCGTTCGGCGACTTCCTCACCAAGAACGCGCGTTACGAGCGGTGCGGCGAGTTCCTCGACATCGTCCGCAAGCTGTGGACGTCACCCGAGCCGGTCGACGTCGTCGGGAAATACCTGCGGGTCGAGAACGCTCAGCTCGGCCGGCAACCCGATCCGGCGCCGGAGGTGTTCTTCGGTGGGTCGTCGCCTGCGGCAGGCGATGTGGCGGCCAAGTTCGCCGACGTCTACCTGACCTGGGGTGAGCGGCCAGATGCAGTGGCCGACAAGATCTCCTGGATCGACGGCCTCGCCGCGGCACAGGAACGACGCGTCCGGCATGGCATCCGGTTCCATGTGATCGCACGGGAGACCACTGAGCAGGCGTGGGCCGAGGCGGAGCGGTTGCTCACCGCGCTCGATCCGGAAACCGTCGCCAATGCGCAGCGCAATCTCGCGCAGTCGGAGTCCGAGGGTCAGCGTCGTATGTCCGAATTGCACGGTCGGGGATCGAATTTCGACGGATCCCGCGATCCGCGGTCGCTCCAGATTCATCCCGGCGTGTGGTCGGGTGTCGGCTTGGTCCGTGGAGGTGCGGGTACTGCGCTCGTCGGGTCGTACGCGGAGGTCGCCGATCTCATCGCGGAGTATGCAAATCTCGGACTCGAACACTTTGTGCTGTCCGGATATCCGCATCTCGAAGAGGCCTACCACTTCGGTGAAGGTGTGCGTCCTGCTCTTGCCCGTCTGGGGCTCATCGAGTCCGACGATCGTGGCCGCGAGGCCGTTCGCGGCGCATTCCTGCCGACCCTGCAAGCCGCTTCTTCCTGATCACAGCTGTTCTGCCCCAAGCTCTTCTGAACCAGCGCCAACCGAGAGGTAAATCATGTCCACCGAATCGATCGCCGACGAGATCAAGTTCGCCTACTGGGTACCCAACGTCAGTGGCGGCCTGGTCACCAGCACCATCGAACAGCGCACCAGCTGGGACTATGACTACAACGTGAAGCTCGCGCAGACCGCGGAGAACAACGGCTTCGAGTACGCACTGTCGCAGGTGCGCTACGAGGCGAGCTACGGTGCGGAATTCCAGCACGAATCAACGAGTTTCAGTCTTGCCTTGCTGTTGGCGACGCAGCGACTGAAGGTGATTGCCGCCGTGCACCCGGGTCTCTGGCATCCGGCGGTACTGGCCAAGCTCGGCGCCACCGCAGACCACCTGTCGAATGGCCGGTTTGCCATCAACGTGGTGTCGGGCTGGTTCAAAGACGAATTCACCCACCTCGGTGAGCCGTGGCTCGAACACGACGAACGTTACCGTCGCAGTGCGGAATTCCTCGAGGTGATCCGCAAGATCTGGACCGAGGACAACGTCGACTTCCGCGGCGACTTCTACCGCATCCACGACTTCACGCTCAAGCCCAAGCCGCTCAACACCCCCGAACGGCCCAATCCTGAACTTTTCCAGGGTGGTAACTCGACGGCGGCCCGTAGCAACGGTGGACGTTTCTCCGACTGGTACTTCTCCAACGGCAAAGATTTCGACGGCGTCACCGAGCAACTCGACGACCTGCGTGCGGTCGCTCGGGCGCACAGTCGCGAGGTGAAGTTCGGACTCAACGGCTTCATCATCGCCCGCGACACCGAAGCCGAGGCTCGGGACACCCTGCGGGAGATCGTCGAGAAGGCGAATCGTCCTGCGGTGGAGGGCTTCCGCGATGCCGTGCAGCAGGCCGGCAACTCGACCGGAAACAAGACGGGAATGTGGGCGGACTCGACCTTCGAGGATCTCGTCCAGTACAACGACGGTTTCCGCACCCAGTTGATCGGTACGCCAGAGCAGGTGGCCGAGCGGATCGTCGCCTACAAGCGTCTCGGCGTAGACCTGATCCTGGGTGGATTCCTGCACTTCCAGGAGGAGATCGAGTACTTCGGTGAGCGGGTGCTTCCGCTGGTCCGCGAACTGGAGGCAGCGCAGGAGCCCGCGGGGGTCGCGTGACCCGGGTGAGTTCGGCAGCCCGGATCGCCACGGCACGCGAGGCCGTGGCGATCGCGCGGGAGCTGGCAACCGAGTTCTCGGCAGGTGCCGCGCAACGGGATGCGCAGCGCCGGTTGCCTTTCGAGGAGATCGAGCAACTGTCATCGACGGGCCTGCTCGCGGTGACAGTGCCGCATCGCTTCGGTGGCGCCGACCTCCCACCCAGCGTCGTGGCAGAGCTGACCGCGATCATCGCGGCCGCCGACCCGAGCATCGCGCAGATCCCGCACAGTCACTTCGTGTATCTGAATCTGCTCCGTCTTGGTGCGTCCGACGATCTGCAGAAGCGGATCTTCGGCACGGTGCTCGACGGCGGCCGGGTGGCCAACGCGCAGTCCGAACGTGGCGGCAGGACCATCGCCGACATCTCGACGCGCCTGACGCCCACCGGCGGAGGGTTCTCACTCGACGGGGACAAGTTCTACGCAACCGGATCGCTGTTCGCCGACACCCTCGCCGTGCTGGCCCGTCTCGAGGTTGAGACCGACGATCATGCGCCGGGCGAATACGTGGCGTTCATTCCGGCGGACGCGGACGGGGTGGAACTCGTCGACGACTGGAATGGCATGGGGCAGCGCACCACCGGCTCCGGCACGGTGCGGCTGCGCGGTGTTCACGTCGGCGCCGACGATCTCGTGGCCCGGGCTCCCGCGGTGTCGGGGGCGACGGGCTATGGCGCCTTCGCGCAGTTGCTGCACGTCGCGATCGACACCGGAATCGCCCGCGGTGCGCTTGACGCGGCGGCCGAATTCGTTCGCAGCACGTCGCGTCCGTGGTTCGAGGCAGGAGTCGAACGCGCCGTCGATGATCCGCTCGTGGTGCAGCGGTTCGGCGAACTCGGCGTCGACGTTGCGAGTGCCGAGGCGACGCTCGCCGCAGCCGGCCGGAGCGTCGACCGCGCAACAGGATTCGGGGATCCCGACGAGATCGAACCCGACGCGGATCCGGTGGCGGAGGCGTCGATCGCCGTCGCGGCCGCCAAGGTGGTTGCCGACCGGGTTGCGAACAGCGTGACGTCGGCTCTGTTCGAGGTGAGTGGTACACGCAGTGCGGGTGCGGACCTCAACCTGAATCGGTTCTGGCGTGACGCCCGTACCCACACCCTGCATGACCCGGTGCGGTGGAAATACCAGCACATCGGCCGATACGTGCTGCGCGACGAGAAACCACCGCTGCACGGCGTCATCTGAGGCCTGGTCATCCAAGCGTAGGACGGGGCCGAAGCCAATCGGTCGAGGGACAGACGGTGTCGGTGCCGGCGCTTATGCTTCTCGATATGGCAGAGAGTCGGGTGGACACCCAGTTCGGGCCGTATCGGCTCGATGAACTGCTCGGCCGTGGCGGCATGGGTGAGGTGTATCGCGCCTACGACACGTCCAAGGACCGGGTCGTCGCGCTCAAGCTGCTGAAATCCGGTCTGGCGCATGACGGCGTCTATCAGGAGCGGTTCCGGCGCGAATCGCATGCCGCGGCAAAGCTCGGTGAGCCCCACGTCATCCCGATCCACGACTGGGGCGAGATCGACGGGGTCCTGTTCATCGACATGCGCCTGGTGGAGGGCGAGGATCTTCGCGCCCTGCTACGTCGTGAAGGGGAGCTGTCGCCGGAGCGCTCGGTCCAGATCATCGAACAGGTCGCTGCGGCGCTCGACGCCGCGCACCGGCACGGACTCGTCCACCGCGACATCAAACCCGAGAACATCCTGATCGCGGAGAACGACTTCGCCTACCTGGTCGATTTCGGCATCGCCCACGCCGCCGAGGACACGCATCTCACGCAGGCCGGCACGGCGATCGGATCGATCGCCTACATGGCCCCGGAGCTCTTCGACGCGAGTTCGGTCAGCGCATCCAGCGACATCTACGGACTGACGTGCGTGCTGTTCGAATGCCTCACGGGTCGGGTGCCGCATCCCGCCAACACGGTCAGTGCCGCCATCAAAGCTGCCGTCCTGTCGCCACCACCGTCGCCCAGCGCGTTCAACGGCGCCGTCCCGCAGGCGTTCGACGCGGTCATCAGCCGAGGTCTCGACCCCGACCCGGACCGACGGTATCCGACGGCCAAAGAGCTGGCGGCCGCGGCGCGTGCCGCGTTGACCGGTGGCGACGTCGAGGCCACTGTGACTCCGAACGGCGAGAGTGAGACCAACATCATCCGCCGCGCCCCCAAGACGGTGATCGGCGCGCCGGTCAACCTGGCGAAGCCGGCCGATTACCCGCCCACCCAGGTGTCGAGCACCGGCCCGCAGGGGCCTGACGGAACCCGGAATCTCGGTGGTCCCCCGCAGTTCTCGGGACCCCAGCAATATTCGGGACCACAGCAGTATTCAGGCCCCCAGCAGTACTCAGAGCCGCAATACTATTCGGGTCCCCAGCAGTACTCGGCTCCACCACCGAATTACCCTCCGCCGCAGGTCTATCCGGCCGGCTACCCGCCGCCGGAGCAGCGCTCGACCGCCATTCCCGTGTTGATCGGCGTGATCGCCGCCGTCCTCATCGGCCTGCTGGCGCTCGGTGGGTATTGGCTGGCGACCCAGGGCAACGATTCGTCGTCGAAGAACGCGGACGCCGAGCGGTCCACGGTCACCCAGACAGTGTCGGCGCCGGAGACGCAGGAGACGACCACTGCGCCCACGACGACGGGACCGGCAGCGCCACCACCGGGGTCGGCTCCCTGCGACGCGACGGTCGGTATCGAAGCAGGAACGCCCACTACGTGTGGGTTCGCGTTCAACGTGCGAGACGCGTACCTTGCGTCGGGCCCAAAGGGGACCGGGAGAGTGGTCATTGCGTCCAGCCCGACGACGGGGCTGACGTATTCGATGTCCTGTGTGCCGGAATCGGGCATCGTCGTCTGCCGGGGTGGCAACAATGCGGTGGTACACATCTACTGATGGCGATTCTCAGGCACACCCGTTTCGCACCCGTCGTCGCGCTGTTTGCTGCCACCGCGCTGGTGGCCGGCTGCGCCACATCGTCGGACTCCGCTGGCCAGGCACCGGTCACCGTGACGGTCACCTCGACGGGCAAGGCGTACCCCGGCGGGTACGGCAAGTCGTCGTCGGCAGCGCCGTCGACCGTGTCCCGAGCCGGCAACTACCGCGCGCTGGCAGCCGGTTTCGCACGGGTCGCCGGGCAGACGGGTAACACGGTCGGGATCGCCATCGCCCCGGTCGGCGGAAAGGCCGTCACAGCGCTCACACTCGGTGACAAACACTCGCGCGTTGCCTGGTCGACCATCAAGGTGCCGCTGGCCGTCGCGGCAGAGCGCGAGAACGGCCAGAGCGCGGCCGAGACCGCGGCGATCGTCAACTCGGACAACGCGTCGGCCGAAGCGCTGTGGGCATCCCTGGGTTCGTCGACCGAAGCCGCCCGCGCCGTCACCGGTGTTCTGCGGGAGGGTGGCGACACCACGACTGTGGTGCCCTCGGAGCAGCGTCGCGCCGGGTTCACGATCTTCGGCCAGACCGTGTGGCCCTTACCGGCAGCGGCCACGTTCACCGCGCACCTGCCATGCATGCCCGGGACCGAACATGTGGTCTCGCTGATGGGTCAGGTTGCGGGCAACCAGCAGTGGGGTGTCGAGATCATGCGCACGCCGACGTCCACCGCTGTCAAAGGCGGATGGGGGCCGGGGGAGAGCGGCGGGTACCTCGTGCGTCAGATCGGTCTGATCACCCACCGCGACGGCACACAGACGGCGGTCGCGATGAGCGCGGTCGGGTCGTCGATGGGGGACGGAATCGCTGCGCTGAACTCGATCGGTAACTGGCTGAACCGCAATGTGGCGCGGCTACCGCGGGGCCGATGCGCAGGCTGATTCGAGCGGTGGCGGTCGCCGGTTTGGTGGTGGTGATCGGGGCGTGCAGCACGACCGACCCACCCGGTCCGACGAGCCCGCCGTACCGTGCCACCTCGGCGTATGCTTCCGCGAGCGCATCCTCGACGCCGTCCGCCGCGCCCTGCGACCGTACCGTCGTCGCGCTCGACCCGGGCCACAATCCGGTCACGGTCGACGGCTTCGATCCGGTGACCGGCGTCCGGCAGGTCGACTACCCGAACGGAGCCGAGGATCGGGATGTGTTCCTGGTGGCGCAGCGGGTGCGTGCCGCGCTGAGCGGCGTCGGATATCGCGTGGTCCTGCTCAAGCGCTCGGTCCGCGAGAACGTCACCTACCGGCAGCGGGTCGAGCGAGCGCGGGCGGCCGGTGCCGACATCGCCGTGAGTATCCACACCAGTCCGGGCGTCAATGCGGTGTTCCCGCAACGCGTCGGGCTCTATCGCGAGGGAACCGGCGCCGACGGTGAGCATCTGCGGGTGGTGTTCACCAACCGCGCCACCGCCGTGCGGTCCCAGCGATACGCGCGGCTGATCGCGGCCCGCCGAACCGCGATAGAAGGCCACCCGGTTGCGGTGACGGACAACGACTTCGGTGGACGCGCACCGTTGTGGTCGGGCAACATCCCGGTGATAGCCCTGATCGCCGACGACACACCATGGGTCTACAACGAATTCGGCACAGCGGGTGCCGGCGGGTCCATCGCAGTCCCGAGGAGCCGTCTCGAGGACTACGCGCGTGGCCTGACCGCCGGGGTTCGGGCTGCCGTGCCGGTCTGCGCGGTGTCGCGATGAGGTCCCGATTGGGTCTCGCCGGGTGGCGAAACCCTGGATAGCCACTACTCTCATGTGTCTGCTGTGGCTAAAGGGGCTCATGTGATTAGAGTGAAACGTCTGTTCATCACGACCACCGTCGTCGCCTCATGTCTGATGGCCGGCGCGGGCTCGGCCTTCGCGGCGCCGGGCATCGCCGGTCTGCCTCTGCCGGAGCCGCTTGCGCGACTCCTCGCCCCGCCCGTGCCCGTCGAGAAGAAGCTGTCGAAGGGCTTTGGCGGCCTGCAGAAGTCGATGCGAAAGACGATGCCGGGACAGATCGGAATCGCGGTCGTCCCGGTCGGTAGCGACAAGGCAATCTCGTTGGGGCCGTTGAAGACCGGTCGCGCGTGGTCGACGTTGAAGGTGCCGGTGTCGCTGGCGGCGCAGCGGCAGAACGGAACCGCGGTCGCTGCCATGGAGAACAAGGCGATCACCTTCTCCGACAACGACGCCGCCGGGAAACTGTGGGGATCGCTCGGCGGTGGAGTTGCCTCCGTGAAGGCCGTCACCGGCATCCTTCGGGAAGGCCATGATCTGCGTACCCGCGTCTCGTCGGAGGCCGACGCCCCGCCGTCGTACCCCGGCTACACCCAGTGGGCCCTGGTCGACCAGGCGCGGTTCGGCGCCCACCTGCCCTGCATGGCGGGCAGCGAGCAGATCATCCGGTTGATGAGCTCGGTCGCACCGAATCAGCAGTGGGGGGTCGCGAAGGTGGGCCGATCGGCCGGTGCAGTGAGCGCGGTCAAGGGTGGCTGGGGGCCTGCCACCTCCAAGTCGCCCGGCTACCTGGTGCGTCAACTCGGCATCATCTCGACCACCCGGGGGCAGTTCGCCGTTTCGTTTGCCGCCGTACCCAAGAGCGGCAAGTTCAGTGACGGCACCAAGATGCTCAACCGGATGGGCGCGTGGTTGGGCAAGTACCTTGCCGAACTACCTGCGGGTCGGTGCTGACCTGAAGAGTTCGGGACAACCCGCTGGCCGTTGGAAATCTGTACCTGTGAGGCCGGCCAAGTACACAGTGCACTTGGTGGGGTTGGCAGGTACATCTTTCCAACGGGTCGGGAGCGTCGGTTGGTAAGACGGCAATGTCGTCGCACCAGGGCTAATGGGGGCTGTCGCGGCTAAGCCGGCGGGAGGGGCCGCTCGTACCCCAGCTGGCGGGAAGTGGACTCTTTTCATCGACAGCTCACTCCGGCAGTGAATGGCGTCCGGTGGGGCGGGGTGCCGGTGGTGGCGTCGGTCGCGGTGCTGACGTCGGGGTCGCTCGCGGCTTCGCCGTAGGCCGCGACGGTGCCGGCGTCGGAGACTGGGCAGCCGACCCCATCGGACGGACGAGTGCGGCTGCGATCGCCGTGGTGAGCGGCACCGACAAGGCAATCGCGATACCGCCGACGAACGACCGTGCGAGTTCGACGGCGACGACGTCGGTGGTCAGCAGAGACCCGAGCGGCTGCTGTGCCACCGAGAACAACAGCAGGAGTGGGAGCGCGCTGCCCGCGTACGCGAAGACCAGGGTGTAGACGGTGCTGGCGATGTGATCGCGCCCGACGCGCATCGCCGCGCGGAAGGTGGCCAGCCGTGTCGGCTCGCCGGCGGCCGCCAACTCGAACGCCGCCGACGCCTGGGTGATGGTGACGTCGTTGAGCACACCGAGAGTGCCGATGATGAAGCCGGCGAGCAACAGACCACTGATCGAGATGCCGCCCTGATAGACCTGCAGGTTGGTGGTCTGGTCTCCCGAGAGGCCGGTCAGGTTCATCGTCCTGATTGCCAGCCAGCTCAGCACCCCGGCCAGGACCAGCGACGTCAGCGTGCCGAGCAGCGCCGAAGATGTGCGCAGACTCACGCCGTGCGCGAGGTAGAGCACGACGAACAGGATCGCCGCCGACGACACGACCGCCACCGCGACCGGCGAAGACCCGGCGAGGATCGCAGGCAACGTGAACACTCCGAGCACGAGGAACGCGAACGCGAGCCCTAACACCGACCGGAACCCACGCCACGCGGCGACCAGCACGATCGCGGCGACGAACAGCAGCGCCCAGATCAGCGTCGCACGTCCGCGTTGGAAGTCGAAGAAGGTGTAGCGGTCACCGCCGTCGGGTCCGGGGACCGTGGACAGCCGGATGTCGTCGCCGTCGTGCAGCGTCGGCTGACCGGCTTGCGGATCATCGAGCGCACCGGGAGCGACCGCCACCGAGTCGGGTCCCGAACCGGTCTGTGCACGGTTCGTCGGCACCTCCAGGACGGTGTACTTCCCCTTGTCGGAGCCGGAATCGAGCCGGACGGTGTGCAGGATGCACGGGCCGTTCTCGACCGGGTTCACCGGAACATCGGCGGTGTCGAGGACCGTGCCGGCCACCGAATTCAGACAATCCGCACGGATGTGATCGACGACCTCGCCGTCGACTGTATGGATGGATCCGCCGTCGGCCGCCCGGAACTGCGGAGGAATCGGATGTGGTGAATCCGAGGGCCACAGCACGACCGTGCCGATCACGACGGCCAGCCCGATGACGCCCAGCGCCCCGATCACCAGCCACTTGGCGTACGGCGACAAGACATGCGAGATGTCGGAGAGGTGACCGTGGCCGTGCGAATGTCCGATATGCGAATGCCCGGTACCGCTCGAGGCGGTACCGGGCTTCGCGGCTGTCGCGGGTGCAACTGCGCCGTCGTTGTCCGAGTTGCTACTCGATCTCGACCATTTCACTTCGACACCCTATGCGCATGGCGGTATCGAGTTCCATAGGGCGGGATTTCTACAGCGGCAGCAGAATGTTCTTGACCGAGGGATCGGTGCGCAGGAAGTCCTGGACGGCAGGATCTTTGAACGCCGCGACGAGCTTCTTGATGTTCTCGGTGTCCTTCCACTTGGTGCCGATGGTGAGCTGACCGGCAAACTCGTCCGGGGCGGGCGGCGCGAAGATCTGCTTGTTGATGTCGATGTCTGCCGCCAGGTAGTACTCGGTGTATCCGACGGCCGCGTCGAGGTCGGCGAGTGACCGCGACTGTGCCGCGAAATCGAGCAGTTTGAACTGCAGGCCGCGCGGATTGTTCGCGATGTCGTCCTGCGTGGCCTGCCACTTGTTGATGCCCGGCTTCAGTGTGATCAAACCGGCCCGCTCGAGCAGCCACAGACCCTGCGCCTCGTTGGCCGGGTCGGAGTAGAGCGACACGGTCGCGCCCTGCGGCAGATCGGCCGGACTGCGGTAACGGTCCGACCAGATGCCGAAGCCCCAACGGAACACCGGAGTGGCTGCCTCCAACCCGAAGTCGGGGTTGGCGGCCAGCACCTGACCCAGCCACAGCTTGTGCTGATAGATGGTGCCGGCGACCTCCCCGTCGCTGACGGCTCGGTTGAGCGTGGTGGAGTCCGACAGCCCCTTGAACGCCACCTTGATGCCGTACTTCGGCGCGACGTTGGTGGCAATGTAGTTGACGAGCGCCTCTTCGGCGGCGTTGCCCTCGGCGGTGACCACAATCAGTGTGGCGCCGGCAGTTTCGTTGGCGGACGTCTCTTCTGGGCCAAAGAATCGCCACCCGATGGCACCGAGAACGACCACCGCGACCACCACCAACGCGGTGATCAGCGGCCAGCGACGACCCTTGGCGATCTCGATATCCGACCCGCCGGGCGGTGCGGGCGTAGGGGTTTCTATCCCGGAGTCGGTTGAACTGGACATGGGGGTGCCTTTCGAGGGAGGGGGGTTGAATCGATTGCCGCTCAGCGATTGACGCGGCGGGACTTCTCCGGCGTGAGGCTGCGCACCAGCGCGTCGCCGACGATCTGGATGAGTGCGACGGTGATGACCAGGACGATGATCGTGGCGACCATGACGGCGTGGTCGAATCGTTGGTAGCCGTAGGTGACGGCGACATAGCCGAGACCGCCGGCGCCAATCGTGCCGGCGATGGTGGAGTACTCGATCATCGCGATCGTGTTGATCGTCAGGCCGCCGATGATGTTGGGTAGGGCTTCGGGAATCTGTGCGGTCCAGATGATCTGGGTGTTGGACCCGCCGGATGCCTTGGCGACGTCGACCACCGACGACGGCACCGCCCGCAGCGAGTTCTCCACGATCCTGGTGAAGAACGCGATCCCCGCGATCGACATCGGAACGACGGCCGCGGCGATCCCGATGTTGGTGCCGGTGACGAATCGTGTGAACGGGATGATCGCGGTCATCAGCACGAGGAACGGCAGCGACCGTCCGATGCTGATCACCCACGACAGCGGTGTGTGCAGTCCACGATTCTCGAAAAGCCCGCCGGGGGCGAGGTTGTGGATGAGAGCTCCGAGTGGAACCCCGACCACGAGCACGACGATCATCACGATGCTGACCATCAGGACGGTGTCGACGAACGCGGGGATCAGTAGATCGGGAATCTCGTTGACCGGGACCGTGATTGCGGCGAGATCGAGGCGCGTCACGCAGCGACCTCCACCTGATGCCGATCGAGCACGCGCGCGGTGATGCCGAGTTCGTGGGCGGATCCGACGAACGATGCGGCGTGACCGATGGGAACCGACACGGTCAGGTCGCCGAAGGACACACCGTCGACGGTCTGAACCGACGCACCGAGTACGGCGATCGGAATGCCGAGGTTTCCGCCTATTCGGGTGAGCCAGTCGGCGGGCACGGTGGCAGAGTTGTAGATCACCGAGATCGCCGACTGTCCCGACGCCGTGTCGGCGCTCGGTCCACGTGGTCGAAGTGATTGTCCGAGTGGAGATTCGGGATCGAGAACGAGGTCGGCGACGCGACCGCGCTCGACGAGACTGCCACCATCGAGACGCCCCACCGTGTCGGCGACGCGGACGATGGTGTCCATCTCGTGGGTGATGAACACTACCGCGAGACCGAGGTCGTCGCGGACCTCGGTGAGCAGCCGGAGGAAGGTGTCGGTGGCAGCCGGATCCAGACCAGAGGTCGCCTCGTCGGACAGGAGGACCGATGGTTTCAGCGCGAGTGCGCGGGCGATGCCGACTCGTTGGCGCTGACCGCCGGACAACTGATGGGGATAGAGTCCGGCCTTGTCGGCGAGCCCGACGCGATCGAGCAGTTCGGCAACGCGTTGCTTGGTGGAAACCTTGGTGGCCCCGAGGTATTCGAGTGGCAGTGCGACGTTGTCGGCCGCGGTGCGTCGCGAGAGCAGGCTGGCCGACTGAAACACTGTGCCGATACGACGCCGGGCGTCGCGCAACTGCGTCGACCCCAGCGACGACAGATCTTCGCCGTTGACGATGACCTGCCCCGAGGTCGGCCGTTCGAGCAGGTTCAAACAACGGGCGAGGGTGCTCTTGCCTGCACCGGACGGTCCGACGACCGCAAAGATCTCGCCCTGTTCGACCCGGAAGTCGACCCGGTCGAGCACGGTGCTCGGATTCGTCGACCCGACGCCGAACACCTTGGTGAGCTCGACCGCCTCGATCATCGGACGCCCCCGGTCACGAGACGGGCGGCCGTGCGTGCCGAGTCGTCGATCGTCGAACCCGTACCACCCGGCCGGAAGGTTGAGCCGCGATGGTTGTCGGGGAGCAGATCACCGCGCCCGAACAGCTTGTGCCGCAGGGTTCCTGGAACGTACGCGCGGTCGTACACGCCGCGTCGCTCCAGTGCGGGTACCACGTGGGTGACGATGTCCTCGAACGAGCCCGGCGTGACCGCGTAGGCGACGTTGAACCCGTCGACGTCGGTCTCGTCGACCCAATCCTGCAGTGCTTGCGCCACTTCGTCGCCCGAGCCGATCAGGACCGGACCCATCCCGCCGATGCCACCCCAGGCCGCGATGTCGCGGACCCGCCATTCCTCGCCGCTGTCGGTGGCCTGGCTGAATGCGGCGACGGCAGACTGGATGGCGTTGCTGTGGACGTTGCCGATCGGTTCGTCGATGTCGTAGGTGGACAGATCGATTCCCATCCAGCCGGACATGAACACCAGCGAACCCTCCTCGCTCGCATACGACTGGTACTCCTGCGCCTTCGCGCGCGCGGCTTCCGGGGTCGAGTCGGTGATGATCGTCAGCAGTGTGTAGATGCGGGCGTCGTACGGGTCGCGTCCCGCGCGCACGAGTTCTTCGCGCACTTTGGCCACGGTGTCGCGCAGAATCGCCTTGGTGGGGGCCGCCACGAAGATGGCCTCGGCGTTCTCGGCAGCAAAGCGTCGGCCGCGTGGCGATGCGCCGGCCTGGTAGATGACCGGGGAGCCCTGCGGTGACGGCTCGGCGAGGTGAATGCCGGGAACCGTGAAATGTGTTCCGCGATGGCCGATGTGGTGGACCTTGTCCGGGTCGGCGAAGATGCCGTTCGCTCGGTCGCGCCGGACGGCGTCGCGCTCCCAGGAGCCTTCCCACAGCTTGTACAGCACAGTGAGGTACTCGTCGGCCTGGTCGTAGCGGCTGTCGTGTTCGGGCTGGTCGTCGGCGCCCATGTTGCGTGCCGCGGCGGGCAGATATCCGGTGACGACGTTCCAGCCGATCCGGCCCCTGGTGAGGTGGTCGAGGGTCGAGAGTCGACGCGCGAACGGGTACGGGTGCTCGAAGCCGGTTCCGGTGGTGATGCCGAATCCGAGGTGCTCGGTGGCATGCGCCATCGCCGAGACCAGCAGGAGTGGATCGTTGACCGGGATCTGCGCACCCTGGCGGATGGCAGCCTCGTCGGTGCCCGCGTACGCGTCGTACGTCCCGAGCACGTCGGCGATGAACAGGCCGTCGAATCCGCCGCCCTCGAGGAGCTGGGCCAGGTTCACCCAGTAGTCGATGGTGTTGTACTCCCAGGACCGATCGGCCGGGTGACGCCACAGTCCGGGTGACTGGTGCGCAACGCAATTCATGTCGAAGGCGTTGAGACGGATCGGGCGTGGTGATATCGGTGCAGGCACTCGGACGATGATGCAGACAGATGTCGGCGGCGGCCATCGTTGTACGCAGCGCGAGCGTAAATCGTCCGCCCGCGTGAGGCCGATCCGAGTCCGTGCTGGTGGGAATCCGGCTAGCCTCGACGTATGCGCTCCGCGGACATACTCCTTGATTCACTGAGCCGAGTCGCCGAGAACGTGCACGCCGTCGTCGACGACATCGCCGTCGATGTGCTCAATCGCGCGCCCGGCGACGATGCCAACACGATCGCCTGGCTGGTCTGGCACCTCACGCGAGTCCAAGACGCACAGGTCGCCGATGTCGCCGGCACCGACGAGGTCTGGGTGGCCGACGGTTGGGCCGACAGGTTCGCGTTGCCGTTCCCCGTCGGCGAGACCGGTTACGGCCAGTCGGCGGCCGACGTCCCACGCGTGGTGGTCGACGACCCGTCATTGCTCACCGGCTATTACGACGCCACCCACCGCGCATCCGCGGATTATCTTGCGGGCCTGTCGGATTCCGATCTCGATCGGGTTGTCGACACCAACTGGGAGCCGCCGGTGACCCTGGGCGTCCGGTTGGTGAGCGTCATCGACGACGACGCACAGCACATCGGACAGGCCGCGTATCTGAAGGGCTTGTTCTCCTGACCAGTGCGCTCGGCCTGGGTGTCCCTCCGCTCCCTGTGCCACCCACCGCTCCCTTGGGTCCCCTCCGCTCCCTGAGGTGCGAGGAGCGCAGCGACGAGCCTCGAAGGGCCCCCTCGTGAGAGGATCGGATGTGTGACGGATGAGCAGCAGGTACGCGAATCGCGGACGGCGATCTGATGGTCACCGTCGTCATCGCCTTCGCGATGAACATCCTCGTCGCCGTTGCCAAATCGATTGCCGCAGTGCTCACAGGCTCGGCGTCGATGGTGGCCGAGGCCGCGCATTCGTGGGCGGACGCGGGTAACGAGATCTTCCTGCTCATCGCCGAGCGACGTGGCGCGCGCGGGCGAGACCGCAAGCATCCCTTCGGGCACGGTCGAGAGACCTACATCTGGGCGATGTTCGCGGCGTTCGGTTTGTTCACCGTCGGCGCGGTGGTCTCGATCATGCACGGCATCACGTCGCTCGCCGATCCGGAGCCCGACACCGATTACCTCATCGGCTACATCGTTCTGGCCATTTCTGCGGTGCTGGAAGGGGTTTCGTTCGCCCAGTCGGTCCGCCAGGCGAAGGCTGGCGGCACTCGCTTCTCGATGTCGCCGTTGCGGTTTCTCAACCGGACCTCCGACACGACGTTGCGCGCGGTGTTCGCCGAGGATGCGGCGGCACTCGTCGGCCTGGCGATCGCGGCCCTCGGTATGGCCTTGCACGAGATCACGGGATCTGCGGTCTGGGATGCGTTGGGGTCCATCCTGGTCGGCTGTCTGTTGGCCTACATTGCGGTGTTCCTGATCAGGAGAAACAGCGAGTTCCTGGTGGGGCAGGTGGCGTTGCCGTCGGTGCGCGACGACATGTTGCGGCGTCTGCGCGAGCACGCCGCGATCGACCGCATCACCTACTTGCACGCCGAATACGTGGGTCCGATGCAGTTCTATCTGGTTGCGGCCGTCGACATCGTCGGCGACATGGCCGAGCACGAACTGGCCGTCGCGCTGCGCAGCCTCGAGGCAGAACTCGAGCAAGACGAGGTCATCGTCGAAGCGGTTCTGACGCTGTCCACACCCGACGAACCGTCGTTGTAGGCCACCACGGTGCCGACGAGCGTAGGTTGAAGCCGTGGACCTCCGCATCTTCACCGAACCCCAGCAAGGCGCGACCTACGACGATCTTCTTCGCGTGGCACGCGCGACCGAGGAACTCGGCTTCGACGCCTTCTTCCGCTCTGACCACTACCTGGCCATGGGTTCCGACGGACGTCCGGGACCGACCGATGCGTGGCTGACGTTGGCCGGGCTGGCACGTGAGACGTCGAAGATCCGGCTCGGCACCCTGGTCTCCTCGGCCACGTTCCGTCATCCCGGCCAGCTGGCGATCGAGGTCGCGCAGGTCGACCAGATGAGCGACGGCAGAGTCGAATTGGGTTTGGGTGCAGGCTGGTTCGAGCGAGAGCATGCTGCCTACGGCATCCCCTTCCCATCGATGGGCGACCGCTTCGACCGTCTCAAGGAGAGCTTCGAGATCGTCACCGGACTGTGGGAGACCCCCGAGGGACGCACCTTCGATTACGAGGGCGCACACTACTGGCTGACGAATTCGCCTGCCCTGCCCAAACCGGTGCAGCGGCCGCGGCCACCGATCATCGTCGGCGGCAGCGGCAAACGCCGAACTCCTGCCCTGGCGGCTCGCTTCGCCGACGAGTTCAATGTGGTCTTCGCGCCGGTCGACGAGGCGAACGCGCAGATCGGTCGGGTGCGCGCCGCGTGTGCGAAGTCGGGAAGACGGCCGGAGACGATGCGATTCTCCGCCGCGCTGGTGCTGTGCTGTGGAGCCGACGAGGCGGAGTTCGCGCGACGTGCCGATGCCATCGGACGCGCCCCCGATGAGCTCCGCGACAACGGTGCTGCCGGTACTCCCGACGAGGTTGTCGCGACCATCGAACGGTATCGGGAGCTGGGCGTCGACCGGGTCTACCTGCAGACTCTCGATCTCGACGACCTCGACCATCTCGAACTGGTGGCGGCCAAGGTCGCCCCGCAGTTGGGCTGACGGGAGGCGCGCTCAGCGGTCGAAGGCGGCGTGCATCTCCCAGAACAGGATCTCCGCACCGGCATCGGTGCCGACCGTGAGTGGGCCTTCGTCGGTGGTGCGCACCGCGTCGCCCTCGTCGAGGGTAGCGCCGTCGGGCAGCTCCACGGCACCGCGCGCAACGTAGAGGTGACCGTACTCGGCCGCGGGTAGCACACACGACGTGCCCGCATGAAGACGGGCAACATGAAGTGCCACAAAGGGATTGGCGATCGATAGGGCAGGACCGGACGCGTCGGTGGCGAGGCCGGACACCACCGTCACGAGGTCTCCGGATGCCAGGTCGGCGCTGAAATCCTTTTCGGCGTAACCGGGTTCGAGGCCGGCGCGTTCCGGGGCGACCCACATCTGGACGACCCGTAACGGCGCATCTTCCGACCTCGACGCCGGATTGCCCTCGGCGTGACTGATCCCGCGACCCGCCGTCATCCGCTGCACCACTCCGGGCGTCAGATCGCCTTCGTTGCCCGTTGAATCGCGGTGGTGCAGTGTGCCGTCGAGCACCCACGTGACGATCTCGGTGTCGCGATGGTGGTGAACGTCCAATCCCTCGCCGGCGTCGACGCGGTCGTCGTTGTGGACCATCAGAACCCCGTGCGCATTGCCCACGAGGTCGAAGTTCCCGGTCGCCGGGAACGACTGCCACGACTCGAGCCACTCGTTGCGCCAGTGATGGCGGTCCGCCGCTCGGACGACCTTGCGCGTCATGGATCTCCTCATTCACCTGGTGTCGCGTGCCACGTACTTCGTCGACTCGGTCTCGTGTCCCATCGTTGATGGATAGTGTCCAATCATGGCCGATAGAGGTACACAGGATTCGACGACCCGCCAGCCGGAACGCCAGCGCATCCGCAAGCTTGCGCAGGCGGCGCTGAATGCGGACGTCACCGTCGAACAGCTCACCACGATCATCGACGACATGGGCGAGACCATCGACGGCATCGGCGACACGATGACGGGGATGAACTCCACCATCGAGAAACTCGACGCCACGTTGACCCGGATGTCGGGGACCCTCGATCAGGTCGACGCCACCGTCGATCGGATGGCGGATGTGGTTGCGCGGCTCGAGAGCATCGTTGCCCGTGTGGAGGCGATCGTCGAGATCGGGGAGATCGCCGCTCGGCCGCTCGGCGCGATCGAATCGGCCGGACGCTCGGTGATCTCGCGCCTCGGGCTAGGGTGATCGACATGGAGACAAGGACATTCACGGGTGGTCACGGCGAGCTGATCCAGTACGACCTGTACCGGCCGGACGGTGATGCGCGTGGCACGTTGGTCATTGCGCACGGCCTGGCCGAGCATGGTGCCCGATATACGCACGTCGTCGACCGACTCGTCGCGGCCGGTTTCGTGGTCGCCGGGGGGCGGCCAATACGGGCCGGGCGGGCGGGGGGGGGCGGGCCGCGGGGGGGGGGGGGCGGGCGCGCCCCCGCCGCGCGCGCCCGCCACGACGAACTAGCCCTAGGCGAAGTCCACCACACC
>NZ_JBEXMX010000068.1:0-30243 GCF_040610755.1 Gordonia sp. NPDC003585
CGGCCGACGGCACGCTGGCCACCCTCGCCGCCGAACTCGGCTACGCCGACGAGGCGCACCTGGTGCGGGACTTCCGCACGGTCACCGGCCTGACGCCGCGCGAGTTCACCGCCCGATTCACCTGAGAGAGTTCAGAACTGGACCTGCGGCGGAGCCTGCTGGCCCTCGGGTGCCCGGTAGAAGTCGCGGTTGCCGACCTTCGCGATCCCGGTGAAGAGCATCCACGGAATGGTCTGCACCAGGCTGTTCAGGCGGGCGACGGCGTCGTTGTAGAACTGCCGGGCGAAGGACAGCTTGTTCTCGGTGTCCGACAGCTCGTTCTGCAGCTGGATGAAGTTCGACGACGCCTTGAGGTCGGGGTAGTTCTCGGCGACGGCGAAGAGTCGGCCGAGCGCCTGGCCGAGTGCGCCGTCGGCAGCGGCCTTCTGTTCGACAGTCCCGTTCTGTGCGGCCTGGGCGACCCCGGCTCGTGCGGCCGTGACCTCCTCGAAGACGCCGCGCTCGTGGGCCGCGTACCCCTTCACGGTGTTGACGAGGTTCGGGATCAGGTCGGCGCGCCGGGTCAGCGCGACGTCGATGCCGCCGAGCGCTTCCTGCGCCGCGATGTCGGCGCGGCGCAGCTTGTTGAAACCGACCATGGCGAACACGGCCAGGAGTACGACGATCACCACGATGATAACGATCAGGATGATTGCGGTCATTCTTCACATGCCTTTCGCGTAAGTGCTTCCATGATCTCCGGTCACCAGGAACCCCCGCCACCACCGCCACCGCCGCCGGAGAAACCGCCGCCACCACCGCCCGAGGAGGACGACGACTGAGTGGCCGAATAGGCCGACAACGACGACGACAGGCTGGACTCGAAACTGTCGAAACCGCCCGCGTCGCCGAAGAACCCGTGCGTGGTGCTGCTCGAGGTGGGAACGAACCACACCGGTACCGGAGGTTCGGAGCCCGTCGCGATCCGGTACTTCTTGGCCCACGCATCGGCGCAATCGAAGGCGACGGCATAGGGGATGTAGTCGGTGTAGAGCTCACGCCGGGCGCTGAAGTCGAGACGTTCCTGATTCGACGTCGTCGAGATCAGACGCTCGAATCCGCCTGCGCGGGACCAGATGTCACGTCCGAGCAAGGTGCGTCGCGTTCCGACGCCTGCCGCGTACAGTCCTGCGCCGCCGATGGCGAAGGCGGCGATGGGCGCGACGATCAGCGAGAACGGCAACCATTGGAAGAAGAACAGCACCGCGGCCACCACGAGTGCCAGCGCGACCAGTGCGCGACCGGTCCATTCGAATCTGCTGGTGTTGATGGCGCCGCTCTCCGCCGCCCACTTCGACGTCGCGGACGCCAGCGCCCCGGTGGCCGCCTGCAGCTTCTCGCCGGCGTCGACCGAGCCGTCGGTGGTGAAACTACGTCCGGCTTCTCCCGTCAGGTACAGCGCCCCCGCTGCCGCCCGAGAAGGCGCGTCGATCTGTTGCCACGCACTGCTGTCGACGAGGGAGGTGACCGTCCACTCGGTGCCGTCGCGGTCGAGGCGGACGTATCCACGATCCGCCAGGTAGAGCAACGTCGCGACGAGTGCCCGTTTCGGCATCCGCTCGCGCGTGACGAAATACGACTGCACCGGACCGAGGTACCCACCGGGCCGCTGCGGATCGGTGGGTGGCTCGTACATCACCGGCAGAAGCGGCGTCGACTCGCGGCTGCGCAGCACCCACGCGACGCCGATCCCGAAGGTCAATAGCGACAGCAGCGCCAGCACGATGGCCACCCACAGCGATCTGCCCAGGATGGGGTCGAAGAACACGGGCCATGCGGTGGCGTCTCGCTCCGGTGCGGCCGACGGCAGGTCGGCGCGGAAGGTCACCCCGGTGTTGGGGTGGAGCGCGCCGGTGGTCACCGTGAACTGCGTCGGGCCGGATCTCGTGATGGTGCAGGCCGTGCCGTCCCTCGTGCGGCACGCGGTGGCCAGCGGTGCCTCCGGGAGGTCGACGACGGTCTCCGATCGGGCGATGGCCATCCGCCAGCCGTCGGGCACGACGCGCCACAAGAACCGAGACGTGTCGCCGCCGCTCCAACTCCCTGCCGTCATGTCCTCGGCGCTGCTCGGTGCGATCGCTCCGGCGATCTCGTAGGTGATCACATAGGTGTGGATGCCGGGCGTGAGATACCTGTCCGGATCCCCGATCTTGGCGACGCGGAACCGCTTTCCCGATTCCCAGCTGAAGTCCACCGGCACCGAACCGTCGTCGAGCGCGACAGTGATGTTCTCGGGGATGTAGCGAACATGCGAGTCGGCTGAATCGGTGACGTCCCAGAACCGGAAGATCCCGTGCCGGGATGCCGGGAAGTCCGCGGTGATCGTCTCGCGGGCGGTGAGCCTGCCGTCGGCGGCGACGCGGTATTCGGCGCGGTACTCGGTGATGCTGACGGGGTCGACTCCCGAACCGGCGTCGTCGTCGACGTCGATCAACGGGATCGCCAGGCCGATGAGCGCGAGCACCGCGACGGCGACCGACATCAGTACACGCTTCATCCACGGAAGCCTAGTGGTGTGTCTCCAACGCCGGAGACTGGTCACGTATTTTCCGAGACACACCACAAGTAAGTGACTCTGTCGATCGTCACTCCAGGTGGGAGGGTATGTCTCACCTTCGACCGACACGCCCCGAAACGGGCATGCGGGCTACTCTGGACTCGAGCACGCGCGAGCGACTCCGTCGGGGGAATGTTGCCGAGGTCACACTTGGCACGGCAGAATCGGAACCCTATGAGGCAATCGACGGAGGATGAATGAGCGACGCAGCCGCCGTGGCCTCCCGGATCCGTCAGGCGTACGAGAATTTCCTGTCGGGTATCACCCCGCCCGAGGACTCCGTCCGGTCGGTGGTGCGAGAGTCGTGGGCGCGTTCCCTCAACCGCGGTGTCGACCCTGGTGAGGCCGATCCCGACAAGTCGTCGACGCCGACGATGAGCGAGTCCGAATTCACCGAGTACCGTGCAGCGCACCCCATCACCGCCGTTCGACCGCTCGTACAGTCGTTGATGGTCGACGCGATCGCCGACTCGGGTGTCGTGGTGGCGCTGACCGATCAGGTGGGACGGCTGCTGTGGGTCGAGGGCGAGACGGGTGCGCGCGACAAGGCCAGCCACATCAACTTCGTCGAGGGTTCGGTGTGGAGCGAAGAGGTGGTCGGCACCAACGCGCCTGGGCTGGCGCTGGCCGTCGACCGCGGCGTGCAGGTCGTCGGACCGGAGCATTTCTCCGGGGCTGTACAGGAGTGGAGTTGCGCGGCCGCCCCGGTGCACGATCCGCTGACCGGCCACGTGATGGGCGTGATCGACGTGACCGGAGGCCGGGAGGTGGCAGCGCCTTTCGCATTGGCGGCGGTGCGGTCGGTGGTCGCCGCTGTGGAGCGTGAATTACAGTCCAAGGCAGTTGATCTGGCAGACCCCAATACTTTTGTCGAGACGATCGAGGGCGCGCGTCTCACGGTGCTGACGGACCAGGGATATCGGTGGCAGCGCGCCGGCGCGTCGTCGAGGACATTGTCCCGCAGGCACGCCGAGATTCTTGTTCTGCTGCAGGCATTTCCCGAGGGGCTCAACACCGAGCAACTGGCGCTGAAGCTGGCCGAGGACGGCATCGACCCGGTCACCGTGCGCGCCGAGATCTCCCGTCTGCGTCGCGATCTCGGCGACGACGTGGTGGGTTCGCGACCGTATCGGCTGACGGCAGAGTTGTCGTCGGACGTCGGCGACATCCGCGCGCGGGTCGCGTCGGGAGGCGAACTCGAGTCGGTGATCGACGAACTCGGCCGTGGCGGTCTGCTGGTGGAATCGGCGGCGCCCGGCATCGTCGAGATCTTCGAAGAACTGCGCGAAGACGTGCGTTCGCGGGTGATCGCCGAAGGGAATGTCGGGGCGCTGCGGAAGTGGACGTCGTCCATCCATGGTCGCGACGACCTCGCTGCCTGGCGGCGCCTGGAGCATCGGCTCCCCGTCGGACATCCCGACCGCGCGGTCGCCGGTGGACGCATCCGGCTGCTCGACAAGCGGTACGGCCTCTAGCTCGACCCGCGGAAATCTGTACGTGGGAGGTCCGTCGGGTGCACAGTGCAATTGGCGAGGCTCCCAGGTACAGGTTTCCGACGAGGCGAGCTGTCCACAGTTGGGACGGTCTCCACAGATTCGGCGGTGCCCGGGCTGGGCTGGTCGCACGGGGCCCTTCGGGCGTCGATGCTGCCGCGCATGGAATTCGAGAAACTGATCGAGACGTTCGGCGGCGTCGTCTCGACCGCTCAGCTCATCAGGTGCGGCAACACCGAACGGGAGATTCGGGAAGCGATGGCAATCGGATTCCTGACACGGATACGGCACGGCTGGTACGCGACGCGCGACGCGGATCCCGTTGTGGTGAAAGCTGTTCGCTCCGGTGGCGTGGCGTCCTGTCTGACTGCACTCGGCAAGCACGGGGTGTGGGTACCCGAGCATCCACGTGACTGCCATTTCCGGGTGACCCGGCATGGGCAGATCAAGGCCGACGACGCGTGTCGTCGCTACGGGCGTGACGTCGCCGCGGTGGGCGCCGTCGACGACGTCGCGACCGCGCTGCTGTACTCACCACATTGCGTCGACGAACTGGGTTTTCGCGTCCTGTGCGAGTCAATCCTGAACAAGAAGCTCATGAGACGCGCCGCGATGGTGAAGCTGTTCAAAGGTGGGCCGGCCTACCTCACCGACATCGTCCGCCATGCCGACGACAAACCCGAGTCGGGGACCGAGACCATCGCGGCGCAACGATTCATCGGCGCGGGCTTCTCTGTGCGCCCGCAGGTCTGGATTGCACCAGACATCCGCGTCGACCTGCTCGTCGGCGAGGTGCTGGCGCTCGAGATCGATTCGCGAGCGCATCACACCGGTGAGGACAACTACGAAAGCGACCGGGCTCGCGACCTGAAGGTGACGGCGCTCGGCTACATCCCGCAGCATCTGACTTACAAACAGGTGGTCCATCAGTGGCCGAAGACGCTCGAACAGCTTCAGATCCTGGCGCGACTTGGGATGCATCGGGGTCCACGTCGGCGCAACGGGCGACGGAAGATTGCCGGCTGAGCGCCGTCGGATGTCTGTACGTGGGAGGGCCGTCAGGTGCACTGTGCAGCTCACGGGGCTTCCAGGTGCAGATTTCCGACGAGGTCGGAGGGCTGTGATCAGCGCAGATGCCACGTTGCAACCGCTGCAACGCACGTGCAACCAAGGCACTCCTACTCTGTGCAACAGATCACATGCAGACCACTCAGTGGCTCATGTGACAACCACAACGTCCTCGCCCAGCGAGGCCGACATCGAGGAGTTACACCACATGACTGTCTACGCAAAGCCGGGAGCCGAAGGCTCGGTCATGAGCTACGAGTCGCGCTACGACAACTGGATCGGCGGCCAGTGGACCGCACCGGTCAAGGGCCAGTACTTCGAGAATCCGTCGCCAGTGGACGGCAAGGTCTTCTGCGAGATCGCGCGCTCGACCGCCGAGGACATCGACCTCGCGCTGGACGCCGCACACAAGGCCGCGCCGCAGTGGGGCAAGGTGCCGGTGGCCGAGCGTTCGCTGGTCTTGCTGCGCATCGCCGACCGCATGGAGGAGAACCTCGAGAAGCTGGCCGTCGCCGAGACCTGGGACAACGGCAAGGCGGTCCGCGAGACCCTGGCCGCCGACATCCCGCTGGCCATCGACCACTTCCGCTACTTTGCCGGTGCGCTGCGCGCCCAGGAGGGTTCGATCTCGGAGGTCGACGAGGACACCGTCGCCTACCACTTCCATGAGCCCCTCGGTGTGGTCGGTCAGATCATCCCGTGGAACTTCCCGATCCTGATGGCGGTCTGGAAGCTCGCACCTGCGCTTGCCGCGGGCAACGCGGTGGTGCTCAAGCCTGCCGAGCAGACCCCGGCGTCGATCCTGTACTTGATGAGCCTGATCAGCGACCTGCTGCCGGCCGGCGTGCTCAACGTCGTCAACGGCTTCGGCGTGGAGGCCGGCAAGCCGCTGGCGTCGAGCAACCGCATCCGCAAGATCGCCTTCACCGGTGAGACCACCACCGGCCGCCTGATCATGCAGTACGCCTCGGAGAACCTCATCCCGGTCACCCTGGAACTCGGTGGCAAGAGCCCCAACATCTTCTTCGACGACGTGATGAGCGCCGACGACGGCTTCCTCGACCGCGCGCTCGAAGGCTTCTCGATGTTCGCGCTCAACCAGGGCGAGGTCTGCACCTGCCCGAGCCGTGCGCTCATCCAGGAGAACATCTACGACGACTTCATCGGCAAGGCCGTCGACCGGGTCAGCCAGATCAAGCAGGGCAACCCACTCGACACCGACACCATGATGGGTGCGCAGGCGTCGAACGACCAGTTCGAGAAGATCAGCTCCTACCTGGCCATCGGCAAGGAAGAGGGCGCCAAGGTCCTCATCGGCGGCGAACCCGCCGACCTGGGCGGCGACCTCTCCGGCGGCTACTACATCAAGCCGACCGTGTTCGACGGCCACAACAAGATGCGCATCTTCCAGGAGGAGATCTTCGGCCCGGTGCTGGCGGTCACGACCTTCAAGGACTACGCCGACGCCATCCACATCGCCAACGACACCCTCTACGGACTCGGTGCCGGTGTGTGGAGCCGCGACGGTGCGACCGCCTACCGTGCGGGCCGCGAGATCCAGGCCGGCCGCGTGTGGACCAACACCTACCACGACTACCCGGCACACGCCGCCTTCGGTGGGTACAAGCAGTCGGGTATCGGCCGCGAGACCCACCTGATGATGCTCGAGCACTACCAGCAGACGAAGAACCTCCTCGTTGGATACGCTCAGAACGCGAAAGGATTCTTCTGATCCGGAACTTCGTTCGGATCGGGGTCTTCTTCTAAGCCAAAGAGGTGTAAGACATGACCACCGAACAGCAAGCAGTTGATCGGGTGGTCGCCACAGACGCCGCCGTGCAGCTCCTGACGAAATTGTCGGAGCTGCACGGCGGACTCATGATCCACCAGTCCGGTGGGTGCTGTGACGGCTCGGCCCCGATGTGCTATCCGGTCGGGGAATACCGTGTCGGACAACGTGATGTGTTGGTCGGCGAGATCGAACTCCCGGAACCCATTCCGGCGGTGCGGGTCTGGATCAACGGCGACCAGTTCGAGCTGTGGAAGCACACCCAGATGATCATCGACGTCGTCAAGGGGCGCGGCGCGGGATTCAGTCTCGAAGCGCCCGAAGGGGTTCGGTTCCTCGCACGCTCGCGTGTGTTCAACGAGGAGGAGAACACCTGGCTCGAGGCGTGCCCGCCGCGGCGCGGCGCGGAGGTCAGCTGACCGACGGATGGTCGAGCCACCAGGCTCGAACCATGCCGTCGGGCCGGCCGGGTTCGATGTAGTGCTCGGTACCAAAGGCAAACGGGAACATCTCGATCGGCAGTTCCAGGAGCTGCTTCACGTCGCTCTGGCTGGCATGACACGCCAGCGCCTCGCGTTTGGTGTACACATCGTCGCCGAGGTCGACGGCCCAGTGCAGTTCCGCCTCGGGGGTTCCGATCGGGTTCCCGTCGTCGCCGCGGGTGTCCGGGTCGAACCCTTCCATGCCCATCTCGGTTGCAAGCGTGAACAATTGACGCATGAGATCGCGGTTCATCGTGACCTCGAGGTAGCGCGGCGTTCTGGCCGCCAGGTCGACAGCTGCGCGAGTGGCCTTGTGCAACATGACATGATCGGGGTGGCCGTAGCCGCCGTGCCAGTCGTAGCCGACGACGACGTCGGCATCTTCCTCGTCGAGCAGGTCGGCCAGGCGGCGTGCCGCTTCGCCGAGGTCGGCGCGTGAGAACACTCCGTCGGCACCGTTCTGCGACCATCCCGTCATGCCCGAGTCGCCGTAGCCGAGCCATTCCACCCGCGCGGTACCGGTGATGGCCGCCGACGCCTCCGCCTCGCCGCGGCGTCGAATCGCCACTGTTTCGCCAGGGGCCAGATCACCTGGGTCATCGCCCGGATCGCCGTCGGTGCAGTAGACGACGACCACCCGATGTCCCTCCCGCGCAGCGCGAATCATGGTGCCCGCGGTGCCCGTTCCCTCGTCGTCGGGGTGGGCGTGGACGAAGACGATTGTGCTCACCCGTCGATCATGTCATCCGACGACGCGCCGGGCCCGCGACCTCTCGGTCACGGGCCCGGATTGTTCGTCCTCACCAGAGGTCGAAGCCGACGTTGGTGTTCGGGTAGTGGCTGGTGAAGTTGTGGTTGATCCGGTACTGGCCGGCGCTCGCACCCGACACACCGGTGGTCCCGGTGTTGGTGTTGGCCTGCGAGTTCAGCACCTCGTAGGTGGCGGTCGGCCCGCCGACGCCGATGCGGTAGGCGACGGTCGCGGCGAGCTTGGTGCCGTGCGGTGCGACGACGGAGATGGTCTCGCTGGCGCCCGGTGCCAGTGTCTGGCGGGCTCCGCTGACGACGACCCCGTTGCCGCTCGTGCCGGTGCTGAGCAGATGCTCGGTCTTGTTGGTGTGGTTGGTGATCGTCATCGCGATGGTCGGCTCGCCGGGGTGCGTGACCGGCAGGGTGCCGGCATTCGCGATACCGGCGAATCCTGCTCCGACGGCGGCGATTCCGGCGACTCCGGCGGCGGCTGCGGTGATGCGGCGGGTGGTGGTGTTCATGGGTTTCTCCTCGGTGTGCGGCGGGGTTCTCCTGTGGTCTTGCCTGACACCGAGAACTTTGCCGTGGATCGGTTCCGGGCGGATTCCGCCAACCATCTGATGGATCGGATGAACGGGACTTCCCCCGATCGGGGGACATGCAGGGATAGCCTTCTGTGATGGCGGAGTGGTTCGCGCGCGACATCGTCGACAACGGGCGATTGCCGCTGTTCTTTCTGCTCATCGCGTTTGTCCTGACGTTCCTGTTCATCCGGTTGAGCGTCCGGATGATCCGTGCCGAGGTGAGTTGGTGGCCGGGCAACGTCACACCCGGTGGCCTGCACATGCATCACGAGTTCTTCGGTGTGATGCTGATGCTGATCTCCGGCTTCTCCTTCGTCGTGCTGTCCAACTTCCATACCCCCGTGGCGGATTGCGTCTTGGCCGTGGTGTTCGGGATCGGCTCTGCCCTGGTGCTCGACGAGTTCGCACTGCTCCTCCACCTGCGTGACGTGTACTGGGAGGAGGAGGGGCGCGCGTCGGTCGACGCGGTGTTCGTCGCCATCGCGTTCGTGCTGCTGTTCCTGGTGGGATTCCGGCCGGTGGGGTTTGCCGATGTCGCCGATGTGCAGAACGCCCCGACAGTCGGGGAGAAGATCGCGGTGATCGTCCTGGTCGCCATCGTCGGACTGCTGGCGATCATCACCCTGTTCAAGGGCAAACTCTGGACCGGTTTCCTCGGCCTGTTCATCTCACCGCTGCTGATCGTCGGCGCCATCCGGGTCGCACGGCCTCAATCCCCCTGGGCACGTTGGCGTTACGTCGATCACCCGGGAAAGATGGCCAAGTCGCGGGCACGTGAGCGGCGGTACCGGCAACCGCTGATCCGGTGGAAGGTGGTGGTGCAGGAAGCGCTGGCCGGACGGTTCGGGATTCCGGAAGCACCCGCCGAACCCGTCGTCGTGCCGCCGAACCCGCAGCATCCGCGGCGCGCGCCCAACCGGGTCGCGTCGGCCATCCGATGGCGCCGGACGCGGAGGCATCTGGAGCGCCGGCCGCCGTGGCGTCTGCCGGTCACCATGGTGTCGGTCTCGATCGTCGTGGCCGTGATTGCCGCGCTGGTCGACGACGACCTCGAACTCCGCGAGCTCGACGTCGGGACGACAGCAACCCTGCTCGGCGTGATCGCCGGTGCGATGGCCACACTCACCGGCCTGGTGTTCACCGCGGTCACCCTGGCGATGCAGTTCGGGGCGTCGCAGATCTCGGTCCGGGTGATCCCGATGTTCCAGCAGGATCCGGTGATGCGGTGGTCGATCGGGGTGTTCCTGTCGACCTTCGCGTTCACGCTGATCATCGCGCTCGACCTGGCCACGGGTGCCGAAGGCGGGCCCGGGATCTCGACGGGTGTCGCACTGGGAATGACGCTGCTGAGCGTGTACATGTTCATCATCCTGATCGGCAAGGTCGGCAGCATCCTGAATTCGTCGCAACTGCTGCGCTGGGTGGAAACCGAGGGACGCGGCGCCATCCGCAGGCTGTATCCCGACGAGATGCCTGTCGACATGGAGCGAACCGTTGCGCGCATTGGTTCCGACGACGATCGGGTCACCGACACAGAGCCGGGAATGATCGTCACCCTGCGGGACATTCCCACGCGTGGCAGGGTGCTGCTCGCCATCGATCTCGCGCGTATCCAGCGGCTGGCAATTCGGTGGGATGTCCAGGTGGACTTGCTGATCGGGATCGGCGACTTCGTCCCGAACAATGCCGGGGTCTTCGAGGTGTTCGGCGATCGTCGCCGGGTGCATCCGCATCAACTGCTCACCTGCCTGCTGTTCGGTGACACCCACTTGCCTGAGGTGAGTCCGGCCGCGGCACTGCAGGCGATCACCGACGTTGCGCTCAAGGCACTGTCGCCGGCCATCAACGATCCCAGTCGCGCGGTGCAGGCGCTCGATCACATCGAGAATCTCCTACTGATGTTGGCGCCGCGAGTCTTCGCTGATCAACAGTCCGGCTCGCTGTCGATGATCCGGGGCTACCGTCGCAGCTGGGCAGATTGTGTCGCCATCGGAACCGATCAGATCCGGCAGTACGGGGCGGGTTCGGCACAGGTCGAGCGCCGGCTCCGTGCGCTCTTCGAAAACCTCATCGCGCAATGCCCCGACGTGCAGGACGCCCCACTGATCGAGCGACTGCAGGCGCTCGACGAGCAGGTCGAACGAGAGTGGCCGACCAGTCTCGACCGCCGGCTCGCGTCCGAGGCCGATGTGCAGGGGTTCGGCTCCGAGAGCGGCCGGACGCGGGGGCGTCGTCTGAGCATCAACAGGCCGAAGCCTGATCCCCTGGAGTAGTGGCAAGCACCTTTACTTGTAGGGCCGGGGCACGATCTCGGTGCGGGGCTCCGCATGCTGTGGCGGTAGCGGACCGGACGGGTGGGGAGCGCTCGGCCCCGGTTGCGGGGTGGGCCACGCCGGAGCGGGGGGCGGTTGCGGAGCGAACCCCCTGGACGGCGGCGCGAATGGCCCGGATTGTGGCGCGAACGGTCTGGATTGGGGCGGACCGTAGGGGGGCGGTGCATACGGCGGCGGTCCATACAGCGGCGGGGGTGGGGTAGGACCCACGCCCGCGGAGGCGAACATCTCCGGATGCGCCCGCACATACCCGGCGACCCACGAAAGCCCCAGCCCCAGGGCGACAGTGGCGGCGAGCAGAAATGCGTCGATCGCGATCGTGCCGGCGGCATCCGAGTACACGGCCGGCGGCGTATCCGGCAGGCCGGACCAGGGAGCAGCGAAGACGAGTGGCGTGGCGAGCAGTGCCCACAGGCTCTTGGCGAGAACAACGATGAAGCCGGCCGCACACGCCGCAAGGAACAGGTGCCGACACAACGTCGCCGGCCACGCACTCGTCCCGCCGCGTGCCTCCAGTATGGCGAAAACTCCTATCACCACCGCGAATACAGTCATCGCGGCGACCGCGCCCAGCGCGAGAGGGCGACGTTCCTGTGGCGCCGCGGAACTGATGCCGACCGCGAGCAAGGTGCACACCACGATGCCGAGCACGCCCGACGCCACATGCATTTTCTGCCAGTTACCCGAGCCCATGGCCGCTGTGGCCGGGATCAGAAGAGCCACGCTCAGAGCGCTCGCCGCGGCGAGCAGAGCGCGCCACCGTTCGGCGGAGACGTTGTCCCACATGCTGACCGGCTCCTGGGACAGTGGATGCTTGGTGACCGACGTGACCAGGCGGTCGATTCCGAAACCCAGCCAGGCTGCGCCGACAAGAGCGGCAACCACACCAACGCGGCTGAACAGGACGATGAAGAAGATTCCGCCGTAAGGGGTTTCGGTCCCGGAGAGAGTGGCGTCGAGCTGCTCGTAGATGTTTCCGGGACGTGTGGACTCACTGAGTCCGTTCAGCGCCGAGACCATGGCTTGAGTGCACCCCAACGCGACCAAACCCCCGACCGGAGCGGCGAGCAGTGCCCATTTGCTGGCGCGCCGAGTGCTCATCCAGGCGACGAGAAGTGCGATGAGGGTGAGGAAGCTGGACCAACCCGACGATGAGAACCCAGGGTCGGGCGGTTCGTCGGTCGGTGTCACGGTCGCGGCGACGAGCCCGAGCGAGAGCACTGCCGGTATCCACACCAGTCGCGCCGAGAGCGCCCGTCCGAACGGACGGGTTCCCGGTCCCGATGTGATGAGGATCGCGGGCAGACCGCAGAGCAGAAAGGTCACGACGCCGATGATGCAGATGGTGGTGATCACTTCTGCCTGGGTGACCGGTGTGGTGCGGCCCTGGAAGAACTCCCCGTTGCCGTAGGCGAGTTGCAGTACCAGGCTGGCCGGATAGGCCAGTACATAGACGACCGAAGCAACAACGACACCGACGAAGCCCCGTGGAACGGTGCGCTGCGATCGGTTTGCGGCACCGGGGTGAGCGTGGGGGTGAAAGCCCGCTCCTGCCGGCGGTGGGAAGTGCTGCGAGCCATATGGATCCGGCGCAGGCATGTTCATCGCCCGATTATAGGGATATGCCCGGTCGGCTATCTGTCACCCGATCGAACCAATCGGCGGCGTCGTCTGAGCATCAACACCTCCAAGCCCGGCCCGCCCAGGCCCTGACCAAAGAAACTGCGCCCCACCCGAAGTGCGGGTGGGGCGCAGTGTTCTCGATCAGATGGGGCAGGTGTCAGTAGCGGTCGGTGCACACCCAGCGGGCGACGTAGCCACGGAGGCCGAGCTTGCGCAGGGCCGCGCGCTTCGCCGAGCCGGGGCTCTCGTAGCCACGCGCCCAGGCGACGCGCGTTCCGCCGTTCGAGTAGGCAACCGCACCGCAGGAGTTGTAGAAGGTGAAGTAGCCGCAGTCGTAGCCGCAGCGCGACCGGACGGCGCGAGCTGCGGAGTTGCTGCTCGGATAGTTCCAGGCGCCGGCAGTGCCGCCGTCGTTGTCGTAGGCGATGGCGCCCCAGTAGATTTCCTGGGCCTTGGCCGGGGCGGGTGCCGAGAACAGCGACGCGCCGAGGGCGAGGGACATGGACAGCACGATGGCTGCGATGATGCGGCGTGAATTCATGGGTGGATATTAACCATGCACTCAGGTTCAGTCGTACGACTGGGTCGCTTGTTTCATTCGTCCGACGGACAGCGCCATCATGCTCGCTGAACAGGGGAATTCAGACATTCGGAGCGCCGTCGGCGACGTCGGGTGAGTGCGCGCGCCGGTGGGTGCGGCGATGAACTCCCTGGTCACGGTGATCGTGCAGGCCTGCCGTTTGTGAGCAGAGCCTATGAATTCGCTGAGCGAGCGAAATCGTCGTTGTGACGGGTATCACTCGGTGGAATCGCTTGCCGCAGCGCTACTTCCGGCCGCCGAGGATCGATCCGAGTAGATCCCCCAAGCCGCCCGCCGAACCGCCGCCCAGGATGCCGCCGAGCACGCTGCCGAGTCCGCCGGCGGCGCCACCTCCACCACCGAGTGCGCCGCCGAGAACCGACCCCAGGTCACCGCCGCCGTTGGTGGTGTTTCCGGCCCCACCGGTGATCTTGCGGACGAGGAAACTCAGCACGATCGGCGCGAGGATGGGCAGCGTCTTCTTGATGAGGCCCTGGTCCACCGACGCCGCGGGCACCTGCTCGGAGAGTGCCCCCGCCACCTGGTCGGTCTGGTTGCCAAAGATGTTCGCGACGATCTTCGATCCGTCGTCGGTGTCGACATCGCCGAGGTCGATGGTGCCCTGGGCGAGGTCGTTGTCGTGCTGCTCCAGTGCCGAGGCGAGGCGTTGCGCAGAGTTCTCGTCCTGCGTCTGGGCCTGCAGTCCGGTGAGCAGGGCCGGAATCGCCTGGGCGGCAGCGGCGCGCGCCGAGGCCTCATCGGTTCCCAACTGGTTGGCGATGTCGCCGATCGGGAGCCGGGACAGGAGTTCGTCGACGTCGGACATGATGTGCCTCTCGCTCGGTCAGGTCAGAAGGGATGAGCCGCGTTGATGAACTGACCGGCCGATGCGAGAGCGTGCCGCGACTCGGGCGCAAGACGAGAAAACATCTGGAAGACGTGGCCTTGATCGGGCCACTCCTGCAGGACCGACGTCGCACCCGCGCGGACCAGGGCACGGTGGGCGGTTCGGGCGTCGGCGCCCATCACCTCGAGGCCCCCGAACTGGATCAACGTGCTCGGCAGGTCCATGTCGGGGGTCAACCGAATGCGCATCCGCGGGTGATCGGCGTCGGCGGTGTGCGTGTACAGCTTGAGGATTCGCTGCGCGGCGACCGCATCGATGATGGGGTCACGCTTGCCGGCCCGCTGGAAGTCGACGGCGAGCGAGAAGGTCGGGTCGTAGAGCGGGGAGAACAGCACCATCGTCCCGGGTTGTGCGGTGCCGGACGCATGGTTGGCGGCGAGCAGGTCGAATGCGAGGTGGCCGCCGGCGGAGTCACCGGCGATGACGATCTGGTCCGGCCGGAATCCCTGGGACAGCAGCCACCGGTAGCCGCGGATGGCGTCGTCGCCACCGGTCGGCCATCGGTGATCGGGTCCGAGTCGGTAGTCGAGCGAGAACGCCGACATGCGCGTCCGGTTACTCAGCCGAGCGACCAGACCGCGGTGGGTGCGTGGCGAGCAGACGACATACCCGCTGCCGTGCAGGTAGTAGATGATCCGCTGGTCCGGGTGGATCGGACCAGGTGCGACATGCGTGCCGGTGACCCACTCGCCACGGACCTCACCGCCGTCGAAGCGTTCGCGGATCTCGACCGCGCGGGTGCCGGTGGGGACCGGGCACAGCGCCGTCAGCGACCGGTTGACCCCGGGCCGCATGGCTCGGATCATCTGCGCGGTGATTCTCGGATGGGACGCCCGGGCCGACGACATCAGCGGGCGGGCGACGTGGGCGAGGTAACTGTTGGTGGCCCTCGCGCGGGACGAACCACGACTGCCCGCCGGGCCCAGGGGACCAACGGGCGCTTCGCCCGGGATCGGTCCGTCGGGGGACAGCTCGATCTCATTGGGCAATGGCAACGTTGCGCTCACGCGCTAGACAGTAGTCCGGCAGGGTTCGCCAGGGAGTGAAATCGGGCGTAAACGTGGCGCCAACCCGCGTGTAACCTGCGTGATCAGTCTCGATGTGGTAGCCGGATTTCAATAGTTGACCCCCGGCGTGAGAAAATGGCCGACAATGCTCATACGACTGCGAGCGGGCCGAGACGGCTGCACGTGAGCTGAGGGTGAAGCAGGGTGGTGCCGGGCGGCGTGCGCGTCTGCCGGCAGCCGCATCAGCAACGGCGCTGATGGGAGATACCACCATGTGACCGTCGGATCTACCCAGGTCAGCCCCCGATTCGGGCAGGTCTCGACGCGTGGTCACGGGACTCGCGTGTCCCCCAGACATTGACGACGTGGATGCGTGTGCCCATCTGGCACACAAAGTGAGGCGAAGTTATGAAGCATGCTCCGGGCCGGGTCGGTCTCTACGACCCTCGCAACGAGCACGACTCGTGTGGTGTCGCGTTTGTCGTCGACATGTATGGACGGCGTAGCCGCGACATCGTCGACAAGGCGATCATGGCGCTCGTCAACCTCGAACACCGAGGAGCCGCCGGCGCCGAACCGAACACCGGTGACGGCGCGGGCATCATGATCCAGGTACCCGACCGCTTCCTGCGCGAGGTCGTGGACTTCGAGTTGCCCGTCGAGGGCCGCTATGCGACCGGCATCGCCTTCCTTCCCCAGGGGGCCGAGGACGCCCGCCAGGCATGTGCCGGCGTGGAGAAGATCGTCGAGGCCGAGGGATTGAGCCTGCTCGGCTGGCGTGAGGTGCCCACCGTCGACTCCTCGCTCGGTGCTCTGGCGCGCGATGCGATGCCGACGTTCCGTCAGCTGTTCATCTCGCTGCCCGACGCCATCGCCGCCGGCGAGCCGTCGGACGACGAGCGGATGGAACTCGAGCGGCGTGCCTTCGTGGTGCGCAAGCGGGTGCAGTACGAACTGGGCACCAAGGGTGCCGGTGCCGACGGTCCAGGCCGCGAGACCGTCTACTTCCCGAGCCTGTCCGGGGCGACCTTTGTCTACAAGGGCATGCTGACCACCCCGCAGCTTCGCGATTTCTACGTGGATCTGCAGGATTCGCGGGTGGAAAGTGCACTGGGCCTGGTGCATTCGCGCTTCTCCACCAACACCTTCCCGTCGTGGCCGCTGGCCCATCCGTTCCGCCGGGTCGCCCACAACGGCGAGATCAACACGGTCACCGGCAACGAGAACTGGATGCGGGCCCGCGAGGCGCTCATCAACACCGACGCGTTCGGTCCCGATGCGGCTGCCAAGATCTTCCCTGCGTGTAGCCCGGGAGCATCGGACACCGCACGATTCGACGAGGCGCTCGAATTACTCCACCTCGGTGGCCGCAGCCTGCCGCATGCCGTGCTGATGATGATTCCCGAGGCGTGGGAGCGGCACGAGTCGATGAAGCCCGAGCACAAGGCCTTCTACCGCTATCACTCGGCGCTCATGGAGCCGTGGGACGGCCCCGCGTCGGTGTGCTTCACCGACGGCACCGTGGTGGGTGCGGTGCTCGACCGAAATGGTCTGCGCCCCAGCCGAATCTGGGTCACCAAGGATGGTCTCGTGGTGATGGCGTCGGAGGTCGGCGTCCTCGACATCGACCACTCCGACGTAGTGCAGAAGATGCGTCTGCAGCCGGGCCGCATGTTCCTCGTGGACACCGCGGCCGGCCGCATCGTCGACGACGAGGAGATCAAGGACGAGCTCGCCGCCGAGCAGCCGTACGCCCAGTGGCTCGACGACGGTCTGGTGGAGATCGACGACATCGCCGCGCGTCCGCACATTCACATGGCACACGAGCGAGTTGCGTTGCGCCAGCAGGTGTTCGGGTACACCAACGAAGAGCTGAACCTGTTGGTGGCGCCGATGGCCAAGACCGGCGCCGAGGCGATCGGGTCGATGGGCACCGACACCCCGATCGCGGTGCTCTCCGCGCGGCCGCGGATGCTCTTCGACTACTTCCAGCAGCTTTTCGCCCAGGTCACCAATCCGCCGTTGGACGCGATTCGTGAAGAGGTGGTCACCAGCCTGGGTGGCACCATCGGCGCCGAGGCCGACCTGTTGAATCCCGGCCCGGGCTCGTGCCGCCAGATCGTGCTTCCCGAGCCCGTTCTGGACAACGACGCGCTGGCCAAGCTGGTCGACATCGAGGACTGCAAGACCGCCAGCGGTCGCGACATCTCCGACTTCCAGAGCCTGCACGTCCACGGGTTGTACCCGGTCGAAGAGGGTGGCGCCGGTCTGCGCCGCGCGCTCGACGAGATCCGCACCAAGGTGAGTGCGGCGATCGACGACGGCGTCAACCTGATCGTGTTGAGCGACCGGGAATCCGACGAGAAGTCGGCACCCATTCCGTCGTTGCTGCTGACCGCGGCTGTGCACCACCACCTGGTGCGTGAGCGCAAGCGCACGCGCGTGGGACTCATCGTGGAGTCCGGCGATTGCCGCGAAGTCCATCACGTGGCCGCGCTCATCGGTTTCGGTGCGGCCGCGGTCAATCCGTACATGGCCTTCGAATCCATCGAGGACATGGTGGAGCGCGGTGCGCTCGGCGACATCGACTTCGCGAAGGCGCGCGCCAACTACATCAAGGCCGCGGGCAAGGGCGTGCTCAAGGTGATGAGCAAGATGGGCATCTCCACGCTCGCCTCCTACACCGGCGCCCAGCTGTTCCAGGTGATCGGCATCGGGCAGGAGACCGTCGACGAGTTCTTCACCGGTCTCAACAGCCAGCTCGACGGCATCGGCCTCGACGAGGTCGCTGCCGACGTCGCCAAGCGCCACGCGCTGGCGTTCTCCGAGCGACCCACCGTGCGCGCCCATCGTGAGCTCGAGGTCGGCGGCGAGTACCAGTGGCGGCGTGAGGGGGAATACCACCTGTTCAACCCGGACACGGTGTTCAAGCTGCAGCACGCCACCCGCACCGGGCAGTACTCGGTGTTCAAGGAGTACACCAAGCTCGTCGACGATCAGTCGCGCAAGATCGCTTCGCTGCGTGGTCTTTTCGACTTCAACTTCGGCGACCGCGATCCGATCCCGATCGACAAGGTCGAGCCGGCCCGCGAGATCGTCAAGCGGTTCTCGACCGGCGCCATGAGCTTCGGCTCGATCTCGGCCGAAGCGCATGAGACCCTGGCCATCGCGATGAACCGGCTCGGTGGGCGGTCGAATTCGGGTGAGGGCGGCGAGGATCCGCGTCGCTTCCATCACGACGAGAACGGCGACTGGCGACGCAGCGCGATCAAGCAGGTCGCGTCGGGCCGCTTCGGCGTCACCTCGCACTACCTCTCCAACTGCACCGACATCCAGATCAAGATGGCGCAGGGTGCGAAACCCGGTGAGGGCGGCCAGCTTCCGCCGCACAAGGTCTACCCCTGGGTGGCCGAGGTGCGCGGTTCGACACCGGGCGTCGGGCTGATCTCGCCGCCGCCGCACCATGACATCTACTCGATCGAGGATCTCGCACAGCTGATCCACGACCTGAAGAACGCCAACCCGGCCGCACGTATCCACGTGAAGCTGGTCAGCGAGGTCGGTGTCGGTACCGTCGCCGCCGGTGTGTCCAAGGCGCACGCCGACGTCGTGCTCATCTCCGGTCACGACGGTGGCACCGGCGCGACCCCGCTGACCTCGATGAAGCACGCCGGTGCGCCGTGGGAGATCGGTCTCGCCGAGACGCAGCAGACGTTGCTGCTCAACGGACTCCGTGATCGCATCGTGGTGCAGGTCGACGGTCAGCTCAAGACCGGCCGCGACGTCGTGGTGGCCGCACTGCTCGGCGCCGAGGAATTCGGTTTTGCCACGGCGCCGCTGGTGGTCTCCGGGTGCATCATGATGCGGGTCTGCCACCTCGACACGTGTCCGGTGGGTGTGGCCACCCAGAATCCGCTGCTGCGTGAGCGTTTCACCGGCAGGCCGGAGTTCGTCGAGAACTTCTTCCTCTACATCGCCGAGGAGGTGCGCGAACTCCTGGCTCGGCTGGGCTTCCGCACGCTGCAGGAAGCGGTGGGTCACGTGGAGGCGCTCGACACCGGAAAGGCGTTGGCGCACTGGGGTTCGGCCAAGGCGGGCAAGCTCGATCTCAGTTCGATCCTGTCGGCTCCCGAGTCGCCGTTCATGAACCAGGACCTGTACTGCTCCGGCGTCCAGGATCACGCCCTGGACAAGGCGCTCGACCAGCAGCTGATCGCGCAGAGCCGCGAGGCCATCGACAACGGCACCCGGGTGTCGTTCAGCTCCAAGATCACCAACGTCAACCGCACGGTCGGCACGATGCTCGGTCACGAGGTCACCAAGACCTATGGCGCGCAGGGTCTTCCGGACGGCACGATCATGGTCGACTTCACCGGTTCGGCCGGCAACAGCTTCGGTGCGTTTGTCCCCAAGGGCATCACGCTTCGACTCGAGGGCGACGCCAACGACTTCGTCGGCAAGGGGCTCTCGGGTGGGCGGATCGTGGTCCGTCCGGCCCGCAACGCGCCGGAAGACTTTGTCGCCGAGGACAACATCATCGCGGGCAACGTCATCGGATTCGGCGCCACCGCAGGCAAGATATTCTTGCGCGGCGTGGTCGGCGAACGATTCTGCGTGCGTAACTCGGGTGTGACGGCCGTCGTCGAGGGCGTCGGCGATCACGGCTGTGAGTACATGACCGGTGGCCGGGTGGTGGTGCTCGGCGACACCGGGCGCAACTTCGCGGCCGGCATGTCGGGCGGTATGGCCTACGTGTACGACCCCGAGGGCAAGTTTGCCGACAATCTCAACACCGAACTCGTGGACATCGAGGAACTCGACACCGAAGACGTCGAGTTCCTGTCGGCGATCATCACCGAGCATCGCGCGGAGACCGAATCCCCGGTCGCGGCTGCGATTCTCGAGGACTTCGACGACACGCAGAGCCAATTCGTCAAGGTGATGCCGCGTGACTTCAAGCGAGTGCTCGCGGCGATCGAGGCGGCACAGCGGGATGGACGAGATGTGAACGAAGCGATCATGGAGGCCGCACGTGGCTGACCCCAGAGGATTCCTCAAGCACCCCGAACGTGACCTGCCGGACCGTCGTCCGGTGGAGTTGCGTCTGCTGGACTGGAAAGAGGTCTACACCGACTTCGCGCACTCGGATCTGCAGACGCAGGCCAGCCGGTGCATGGACTGCGGTATCCCGTTCTGCCACAACGGCTGCCCGCTCGGGAACCTCATTCCGGAGTGGAACGACCTGGTCTACAAGGACCGGTGGCGCGAGGGTATCGAGCGCCTGCACGCGACCAACAACTTCCCGGAGTTCACCGGGCGGCTGTGTCCGGCCCCGTGTGAGGCGTCGTGCGTGCTGGGTATCAACCAGCCGCCGGTGACCATCAAGCAGGTCGAGGTGGAGCTCATCGACAACGCCTTCGACAACGGCTGGGTGACCCCGGTGCTGCCCGCGGAGAAGACCGGCCGTTCGGTGGCCGTCGTCGGATCGGGACCTGCGGGACTTGCTGCCGCGCAACAGCTCACCCGCGCCGGCCACGACGTGACGCTCTTCGAGCGCGCCGACCGGATCGGCGGACTGCTGCGTTATGGCATCCCCGAGTTCAAGATGGAGAAGCGCCACATCGACCGTCGCCTCGAGCAGATGGAGGCCGAGGGCACCGTCTTCCGCGCCGGCGTCAACGTCGGCGTCGACGTGACCGTCGAGCAGTTGCGCACCGACTTCGACGCGGTGGTGCTCGCCAACGGTTCGACCATCGGTCGCGATCTGCCGATCCCCGGACGCGAGCTCGACGGCATCCATCAGGCGATGGAATTCCTGCCGCAGGCCAACCGGATTCAGCTCGGCGACGAGGTCGAGGGCCAGATCACCGCGAAGGGCAAGAAGGTCGTCATCATCGGTGGCGGCGACACCGGTGCGGACTGCCTCGGCACCTCGCTGCGCCAGGGCGCCGAGATCGTGCACCAGTTCGAGATCATGCCGCGTCCGCCGATGGAACGTGCAGAGTCGACCCCGTGGCCGACCTACCCGTTGATGTACCGCGTCTCATCCGCCCACGAAGAGGGTGGCGAGCGGGTGTTCTCGGTCAACACCGAGAAGTTCACCGGCGCCGACGGCAAGGTCACCGCGCTCCATGCGCACGAGGTGGTCATGCGCGACGGTCGCTTCGAGAAGGTCGAGGGCTCGGACTTCGAACTCGAATGCGACCTCGTCCTGCTGGCGATGGGCTTCGTCGGACCCGAGCGCGAGGACTTCCTGGACAAGCTCGGCGTCGAGTACGACCAGCGCGGAAACATCAAGCGCGACGACAACTTTGCTGCCGTCGGGCAGCCTGGTGTGTTCGTCGCCGGTGATGCCGGCCGTGGTCAGTCGCTGATCGTGTGGGCCATCGCCGAGGGACGGTCGGCCGCCGCGGCCGCCGACGCGTTCCTCACCGGTGCCTCGGACCTGCCCGCCCCGATCTACCCGACGCAGGTCGCGCAGCGCTGAGGTTGCCTGACTCGAAGAATTGGGTGACCGGCTCGCTGACCAGGGCAAATGAACTGGCAGCCTGCCCGCAAAATCTAGGGGAAGAGTTTCTTCCCCGGGTTTCGTAGTCGTCCGCGAGAATTTTCTAGGGGAGGACACCAAGGGTAGGGGACGAGTTATCTTCCCCTAGTTTCTTGGCGGGGACCTCTGTGATGGTTGACCGCGAGGGCGGCTTCGCCGTCCTCCGAGGCGCGTGGTCGGCGTGTCGCGATTTCAGAAACTGCGTGTCTGGTCAGAAACCCGAGGCGCACCAGCGGTTTCTGGCCGCACCTGCGGTTTCTGGCGGCAAGCGCTAGCTACGCGAGCATCGAAGCGCACAGTGAGACAAGTTAATTGGTCGACCAGATAGTGACGGTCGCCGGGCCTCCGAGGCTCCTCGCCAGCGCTCGTCGCGCCTCAGGCAGCGGAGTTCGGCTGCAGATCGAGATCACTGAGTGGCCTTTTCGATCGCACGCGTCATCTGCGGCGGCACCGTCTGCGCCAGCCGGTTGAACCCGAGCTGCGCGAGCGGGTCGGCGAGGCGCGCAAGCCCGTTGAAGTCGACGTGCGCGTGGTAGGTGACCTCGGTGTGCCTGTCGTCGACGCTGACCAGGGAGAGGTCCTCGGTGCTTGTGGCGGTCTTGTTGGTGCCGGTGAACACGATGTGGTCGGTGTCGTCGCGGGTGAGTTCGTAGACAAGGGTTGTCGAGATGCCGAACAGCCGCGACTCGTTGTGCCACTTGGTGCCGCGGCTGATCGGATCTGTTCCGATCTGTTCACACGACTGCGTGCCCGGATCCCAATCCACCGCGTTGGCGAAATCCCGCAAGTAGGCGGCCACCTCGGCGAGTGGACGTTCGACGGTGAATGAGCGGCTGACGTCGACCATGCTTTCCTTTCGGCTTGGAGTCGCTTTCCCAGGTGTATTCGTCGCCGTCGCCGGATCGGATGCCGGGTTTCGTGACCCGCCTCGGCGTCCTAGACTCGCCGATATGCAACGCCGAGCACTACAGCCACGTGCCGGCCGGAGGGTGAACCGCATGTCGAAGAGAATCGTCGCCGCCTGTTTCGCGGTGTTGTCGCTGGTTGCCGGGGTAGCGGTGTCGGTTATGCCGACCGCGACCGCCGCACCGGCGGGCTGCCCCAAGATCTACGTGCTCGCCATTCCGGGGACCTGGGCCAACGGCGCCAGTCCCGGCATCATGGCGGAGATCACGAGTGGGCTCGGAGCCGACACCAAGGTGTCGTTCGTCGGCTACGACGCCACGGCGTTCCCGTGGGAGCGAGCGATCTACGGCAAGTCCAAGGCGCAGGCCGTGGCCAACACCAAGGGCCTGGCCCTGAGCATGCTGCGTCGTTGTCCGGGCACCAGGATTGCGCTGACCGGTTACAGCCAGGGTGCCGACGCCGCGGGTGACGTGGCGTCGGAGATCGGCACCGGTCGCGCCGAGATCCGACCAGGTCAGGTCGCCGGGGTGGTGCTGATCTCCGATCCGCGCCGCTCCCGCAAGGACAATCTCGTCGGCCCACCGGTGCGCGGAGAGGGCAGCGGCGGCCCGCGGCTCGACGGCATGGGCTGGGTGCTGCCGCGCGCCTTCACCATCTGCGAACCCAAGGATATTTACTGCAACGTTCCGCGCGACTGGTATCTGACACGCATCGTCGGGTACCTGGCCGAGACCAGCAACCCGACGCCCAGCCAGATCCTGCAGTATCAGGCCGAGGCAGGAGCAATCGTCGCCGAACTGCTCACCCTCGGTGGGCCGGGCAAGATCGTCGGCGAGCTCAGCAACAAGCGAGCCCGGGAACAGATCATCTCCTTCGACAACTTCCTGCAGTCCGGAGCGCACGGCAGCTACCGCACCTTCCAGGTGAAGCCCGGCGTCACCGCAGTCCAGTGGGCGCACCAGTTCCTGGCGGGGCTGGCCTGAACCGGGGAGTCGGTAAGAATCCCGCTGACCTGCGGAAATGGGCCCGCGTCGTGCCCGCAAAATCTAGGGGAAGAACTTCTTCCCCGGGGTTCGTAGTCGTCCCCTAGAAAATTCGCGGGGAGGACTCCAAGAGTAGGGGACGAGTTTCTTCCCCTACTTTCTGTGGGCCGGATCAGGCCGGAGTTGGGTCTGATCCGAAGGCGTCTCACGAGGCCCGGGCGACCGAGAAGCTGCCCGTCTTCTGAACCTGCTCGGGCTCGCCAGAGTAGTTCTTGCAGTCGATCGACACCGTGGTCGTACGGTCGGCGTCGCGCTTCACTCCGACGTAGCCCGATTGGCGGGGCTTCCACTTGTAGTTCTGTTCGGAGGATTCGGAGCCGTCGATCTTGCAGTGAATCGAGCTTTTCGTGCGGTTTGTGATGGTGACGTTGATCGTGGTCGCGTCGGCCTTCCAGCTGCAGGCGATCATCGAACCGGTTCCCGACAGTAAGCATCCGCCTGTCTGGCCGGCGGGAGGGCGGGCGTTGAAGCTGCCCCGCTTGTCCACCAGCTGTTCCTGGCCGGTGTCGCTCTTGCAGGCGACGTCGACCCGGGTGGGACTGCTGAGGTTTCGCGGAACGTCGACGGTGGTCACCAGACTCGGCCGCAGGTAATAGGTCTTAGTCGAAGATCCCGAACCGGCGATATCGCACCGGAGCCGGCTGTTCGAACCGTTGCCGAGGGTCACCTTGACGTTCGTGCCCTGCGTTTCCCACGAGCACGACACGTTCTTTCCCAGGCCGTGACCCTTACCGGACAGGTTGCAATCATCTGCTGCCGCTGCGTCACCCGCCGTGCCGAGCGTGACACCCCCAGCGATGGCCGCTACCGCCACCGCAGTGGCGCATAGTCGTGCTGCGATGATCATGTGTGATCCCCGATCTCGAACTGTTCTGTGGGAGCAGGCTCCAGCGTCAGGCCGCCCCTGGTGTTGGTTCAATCGCTCCAGACCGCGAAGCTGTCGGTCTGTTCGACACGTTCGGGTTGGTCGGTGAAGCTCTTGCAGTCGACGTCGTACCACCGCGTCCACTCCGGGTCGCGCTTCATCACGACGGTGCCCTTGGCGCGTGGCCGCAGATCGATCGACTTCTTCTCGAGGGAGATGCCTTCGACGTCGCAGCGGATCGAGCTCACCGACGAGGTGTTGGTGATCGTCACATAGACGTTGTAGTCCTGGACTTGCCAGTCGCAGTCGAGGCTGCGCCCCTTGCTTCCGTGCGTGTCGCACGAACCCGACTTCGGGTAGGCCGACGCCGCTGCCGGTTCGGCGAGCGTCAGGCCACCCGCGATGGAAGCAACCGCCGCTGCCGTAGCGCACAGTCGTACTGCAGTGAGTTTCATGAATCCCCCGATCCCATCGATGTCGACGAAGTCTAACTGAGTCATTCTGCATCCAGAATCCAATGTCATTCGATCGCGAATGTGATGCGCGTCGCACACCGATGGGTAACACCTGACGTGCGACGATCGATGTAGCCGGTACGTTGATCGACCCCGTGTCGTCAGCCGGCGGGTGGCGAAGGCCACGCGAATTGGTGAAGACAACCTGGCAGCCGACCGACTACAGTGAGACAAAGTTTCACTACGCCATAGTGAAAACGAGCCGTATCAGATACGGCGCCGAAAACAGTGTAGAGACAACCAGGGATTGATTGGTCATGAAGTTCGCCGACACACTTCATTCTCCCCGTCGCAGTTCAATGTTGAGCTCGATCAGCGGAGGCCGTCTAGGCCGCGTCCGCACCGCACGCATGTTCCCCGCCGAGGCCGAGCGGCTGATCACCCCGGCCGAGCTCAAGCGTCTGCACGGCTGACGCGAGCCGCGCCGCCACCGAACTCGACCACGTCGCCCACGTTCAGCTGGCGGCCGCGCCGAGTTTCGACCTCGCCGTTGACGAGTACCAGCCCGTCCGCGATCACCTCTTTTGCTTCCGCGCCGGATTCGATCAAGTTCGCCAGTTTGAGGAATTGACCGAGCCGGATCACGTCGTCGCGAATCGGAACGTCGTCGAGGTTGTCAAAAACATCGTCCACGATCACCGATCTTGCCCGAAATCGTCGTCTCGATCCGAACGGATTGGCGGTGTCGGGGACTACGGTTGAGCAATGGCCATCGAGACCCCCGCGGCACACCCCTCGCCGACGGAGACCGACGACCCCGCACACCACCGCACCGGATCGGTCCGGGCGAGCACGGAAGCCGACCGCCGGTCCTTCGATCTCCTCGAAAAGATCAGGCGGCCCAGCGGTTTCGGCAGCAACGCCCCCAAGATCGCGGGCCGCGTGGTGGGTGTCATCGCCGGCATCGCGCTGCTGTCGAGTCTGTTCCCGCTGTTCCGCCACATCATCCATGTGCCGCGCGACTTCATCGACAACTACGTCATCTCGCTGCCCAACACGAGCTTCGCGTGGGCGTTCGTGTTGGCACTCTTGGCTGTTGCGTTGTCGTCGCGCAAGCGCATCGCCTGGTGGATCTCGACCGTCTACTTGGTCTTGTTCATGGCGGGCAACGCAATCCTGCTGATCGATCCGGTCGCGTCCGAGTTCGGCGTCGACCGCGCCGAACGCATCGAGATCGGCATCGGTCTGGCCATCGACGCAGCAGCGCTGATCTTCCTGATCGTCACCTATCGGCAGTTCTACACACGCGTCCGACGCGGCGCGATCCTGCGCGCCCTCGGCGCACTCGTGGCAGGCCTGGCTCTCGCGACCCTCATCGGATGGGCGCTGGTGTGGGCGTGGCCCGGTTCTCTCGAACGCGGCGAGCGGTTGCCGTACGCCTTCAACCGGGTCGTCACGTTCGGCTCGATCGACGACCGCACCTTCGACGAACACCACACCCACGTGTTCATCGACAGCCTGCTCGGCCTTCTGGGTGCGTTGGCGCTGATCTTCGCCGCGACCGTCCTGTTCCGATCGCAGCGGCTGCAATCGCTGATGACCAACGACGACGAGAAGCTGATCCGTGCCCTGATCACCCGGTTCAACGACGACGACTCGCTCGCCTACTTCTCCACCCGCCGCGACAAGGCGGTGGTGTTCTCACCCGACGGGCGTGCGGCCCTCACCTACCGCGTCGAAGTCGGCGTCGGACTGGTCGGTGGCGACCCGGTCGGCGACCCGGAGTCGTGGCCGGAGGCGATCGAAGAATTCCTCACTCTGTGTGAGCGTTACGGCTGGCATCCCGCCGCGATGGGGTCGAGTTCCCGGGGCGCGGCCGCCTTCGACGCGGCCGGGTTCGGCTCGCTCAACATCGGCGACGAGGCGATCCTGCACACCCGCGAGTTCAGCATCAGCGGTTCGGCGATGAAGGCCGTGCGGCAGGCGGTCACCCGCACCCGTCGGGCCGGGGTCACGGTCCGCATTCGTCGGCACAGCGAGCTGTCCGACGAGGAGCTCACCCAGATGGTGGCGCGGGCGGATGCGTGGCGCGACACCGACGAGGAACGCGGCTTCGCGATGGCCCTCGGGCGTCTCGGGGATCGGGCCGACGACGACTGCCTGCTCGTCGAGGCGGTCGAGCACGAGGGCACCGCCGACGAGAAGGTCATCGGCATGCTGTCGTTTGTCCCGTGGGGCCGACGCGGCGTCTCGCTGGACGTGATGCGTCGCGATCGCGGCGGGATCAACGGCGTCGTCGAGACGATGGTCACCGAGTTGTGCCGTAGCTCAGAGCAATTCGGCATCACCGAGATCTCGCTGAACTTCGCGACCTTCCGCGCCTTCTTCGAGCAGGGCCCGCAGATCGGCGCCGGACCCGTCATGCGTCTCGGGTATTCCGTGTTGATGTTCGGCTCGAAGTTCTTCCAGATGGAGTCGCTCTACAAGTCCAACGCGAAGTATCTGCCCGACTGGGAACCGCGGTATCTGTGCTTCGAGGACAACCGCATCCTGCCCCGCGTGGGGTTGGCGACGATCGTCACCGAAGGCTTCGTCACGCTTCCCCGGTTCGGTCGCAGGCGTCACTACACCGAGGGACGGTCCGCGATCCCGGCCGGCGTGGACGCACCGGCACTGATTGCCGAACTCGCCGCCGAGGAGGATCGGACGTCGGTCGAGGTGCATCGGCCCGAGCAGGTGCGTGTCCGATTGGCCAAGCTCGAGCGGTTGGTCGAGGAGGGATTCGACCCGTACCCGCCGGCCGACGCGCCGACGCACACCATCGCGCAGGCGATCGCCGAACCGGAGGGCACACAGGTCACCATCGCCGGCCGCGTGACCCGGCTCCGCGACTTCGGCAAGGTGACCTTCGCCGACGTGCACGACTGGTCGGGACAGGTGCAGATTCTGGTCGAGGAGTCCAGAATCATCCCGGGGACACCGGATTTCGGGTCGGACGTCGACCTCGGCGACCTCATCGAGGCCCGTGGTGTCATGGGCGCCAGCCGGTCCGGCGAGCTGTCGGTGCTCATCGACGCCTGGCGGATCAACGGCAAATGCCTGCGGCCGCTGCCGGACAAGTGGTCGGGGCTGACCGACCCGGAAGCCCGTGTGCGCCAACGCTATGTGGACCTCGCGATCAACGAGCGCAGCCGCGAGCTGTTGGCCATCCGGAGCGTGGTGGTCAAGTCACTGCGCGACTTCCTCGCCGAACGTGGCTTCCTCGAGGTCGAGACACCGATCCTGCAGCAGATCCACGGCGGCGCCAACGCGACACCGTTCCAGACCCACATCAATGCCTACAACCTCGACCTATATCTCCGCATCGCGCCCGAGCTCTACCTCAAGCGGCTCTGTGTCGGCGGCGTCGAGCGGGTCTTCGAGATCGGTCGCAACTTCCGCAACGAGGGCGTGGACTTCAGCCACAACCCTGAGTTCACGAGCTTGGAAGCCTATGCGGCGCATAGTGATTACCTGAAGATGCTCGACCTCACCCGCGAGATGATCCAGCACGCTGCGACTGCGGCCTACGGAGAACCGGTGATCGTGCGGACCGACGAGGACGGCAACGAGACCCGCGTGGACATCTCCGGGCCGTGGCCGGTACGCACGGTCCACGAAGTGGTGTCGGAGGGCGCCGGTGTGGAGATCACGCGGGAGACCCCGGTGGAGGAGTTGCGGGCGATCTGTGACCGCCTCGACATCGCGCACCGCACGGATTGGGATGCGGGGCAAGTGGTTCTGGAGCTCTATGAGCACCTGGGCGAGGATCGCACCACGTTCCCGACCTTCTACACCGACTTCCCGACCTCGACGTCGCCGCTGACCCGGGCGCACCGCAGCAAGCCGGGCGTGGCCGAGCGCTGGGACCTCGTCGCGTGGGGCGTCGAACTGGGGACCGCCTATACCGAGCTAACCGACCCTGTCGAACAGCGCAAACGGCTTACCGCGCAGTCGATTCTGGCCGCCGACGGCGATCCGGAGGCGATGGAACTCGACGAGGACTTCCTGGCCGCCCTGGAGTATGCGATGCCACCCACCGGCGGACTCGGCGTCGGCGTGGACCGCGTCGTCATGCTCATCACCGGGCAGTCCATCCGCGAGTCGCTGGCCTTCCCGATGGTCAAACCTGCCGATTCGTGAGTCACGCCGATGCCTGAACCCCCGGGCCGTTTTGTCACCGTGGACGGCGATCGGCTGCACGTGGTCGACGAGGGGTCGGGTGCGCCACTCCTGTTGATGGCCGCGCTCGGCAGCAACTGGTTCGACCTCGACCCGCTCGCCACCCGCCTGGTGATCCGCGGGTGGCGGGTGATCCGCTACGACCGGCCCGGCTACGGTCTGTCGGATTCGGTGCGACGTGGTCGGGTGCCGACGCTGGATGCCGAGATCTCCCGCATGAGTGAGGTGCTCGCATCGCTCGGTGTGACGGCGCCGGTCACCCTGGTCGGCCACTCGATGGCGTCGCTCTACGTGGAGGGTTTCGCGCGCGCGCACCCGTCGAACACGGCCGGAGTGGTGATCCTCGACGGATCGTATGTGCTGGTTCCGTGGCGTCTGGTGCCTGCGCGATTCCGGGTGGGCAATGCGCACCGGGCGATGTCTGCGGTGCGGGCGGTCGGGGACCGGACCCGGATACGGATTCGCGGTCGGGGACGGCTGCGCACCAAGGTGCTGCCCGCGCCGCCGGAGGGTTTCGACGCGAACCAGCACTTCTGGGGCGACCACTTCTTCGGCAGCGCCGGGTTTGTGCTGGCCACGCTCGTCGAGAACGCCGCGTTCCCGACCATCAACGCGTCGCTGCGTCGGCTGCGACGAACCCGGCCGATGCCCGCGGTGCCGGTGATCGTGGTCGCGGCGCTGTCGGGAATGCCCGCCTGGCAACGGTTCTGGCGGGCCAAGCAGCGTCGGTACGCCGACGTCGTCGGTGGTCGGCTTAGGACCGTCGAGGCGCGGCATTTCCTGGTCCTGGAGAAGCCCGACGAGGTGGCGGACATCGTCGGTGAGGTGTGGCTCGATGGAAGAGCCCCACAGTTGTAGCGCCTGGTCGACGATATCATCAAAGTCGTTTCCAGGCTCTACGAAGTTAGGCGGGCACTGCTCAGCAGTGGAATTGCTGGTTGTTGGCCCGCTGGGCGCGGGTGCAGTGGAATCGTATCCGGCGGCGTGAGTTCTC
>NZ_JBEXMX010000069.1:0-30127 GCF_040610755.1 Gordonia sp. NPDC003585
CGTGGTTTCAGCCCTAGTCATAGTGGTCACCGGCGGGGCAGGCTCACAGTGGACCAGCATCCCATCGGGAACCGATCCACCCCCATTAGCCCTGGCGAGATGACGTTGTCGTCGCACCTGCGCCCTTCGAGGCTCGCTCCGCTCGCACCTCAGGGACCGGAAGGGGCCCCTCACGGATCCAGGCTCAGGGAACGGATGGGGCTGCTGTCGACTCACGCTCGCGCGGCCAGAATCACCGCCGCGCGGGCGCTGGCCAGATAGTGGTCGTCCGGATCCACCAGCACTTCGCTACCAGGATCGGCAAAGTCCTCGCCGGCGGGCAGGCTGGTGTCGACCACGCGATACCAGCTCTGTCCGTCGGTCAACTGCGGCAACACAATCCAGGCGTTCTGGTGATCGGCGTTGAGGATCAGGTACAGCGACGAGATGCCGGCGTGTGGCACCGCGTCGGCGGTGTCGAGTTGGAAACACAGTGTGTGTGCGTGCGGGTTCGACCAGTCGGGCAGGTTACCGTCCGGTCCGAACCACGTCAGCTCATCCACGAGCCCCGCGTCATTGTTCGCTCCGAGAACGTATTTGGCATGTTGGAGCGTCTTGAATCGTCGGGTCAGTGAGATCGCGCGTTTGGCGAATTCGAGGATGTCGCGGTTGCGTTCCACCAGATCCCAATCGAACCAAGAGATCTCGTTGTCCTGGCAGTAGGCGTTGTTGTTGCCGTGTTGCGTGCGTAGAAATTCGTCGCCGCCGAGCAGCATGGGTGTCCCGGCGGAGAACAGCAGGCGACACAGGTGGTTCTTCACGAGTTGGCGGCGCAGGAAGGTGATCTCGTGGTCGTCGGTGTCGCCCTCGACTCCGCAGTTCCACGAGTTGTTGTCGTCAGAGCCGTCCCGGTTCTGCTCACCGTTCGCCTCGTTGTGTTTGGTGTCAAAGGAGACCAGATCGTTCAGTGTGAAGCCGTCGTGGCAGGTGATGAAGTTGATGCTGTTGTAGGCAGTGCGACCGTCGTCGGCGTACAGATCGGCAGAACCCGTGAGGCGTCGTCCCAGATCGGGCAATTGTCCGTCGTCGCCTTTGACGAAGCGCCGCATGGTATCTCGGAACCGGCCGTTCCACTCCGACCAACCGAGTGGAAAGTTCCCCACCTGATATGTCCCGGTGTCCCACGGTTCGGCGATCAGAACCGACTGGGCGAGCACAGGATCGCTCCGCACGGCCTCGAAAAGCGGGGCGTGGGCCTCGAAACCGTCATTGTCGCCGGCCCGCCCCAGTACGGCGGCCAGATCGAACCGGAAGCCGTCGACGTGCATCTGCTGCACCCAATAGCGCAACGAGTCCAACACCAGGGAGATGACGGCCGGACTGCTGAAGTCGAGGGTGTTGCCGCAGCCACTGAAATTCATGTAATAGCGACCGGGCTCATCGTCAGAACCGGTGAGGAGGTAGTAACTCGGATTGTCGATGCCGCGCAACGACATCGTCGGCCCCATCTCGTTACCTTCGCCGGAGTGATTGAACACCACATCCAGAATCACCTTGATGCCGGCCGCATGCAGTCCGCGCACCAGCGTCTTGAACTCGTCGACCTGACATCCCGGACTCGTTCCGGTGGCGTACGAGGACTCGGGCGCGAAGAACCCGATGCTGTTGTAACCCCAGTAGTTCGTCAACCCTCGGTCGACGAGGAAGTCGTCGACGTAGTACTCGTGTACCGGCAGCAACTCGACCGCGTTGATGCCCAGCTCGACGAGGTAGGGGATCTTCTCGACGAATCCGAGATAGGTTCCGGGCGCGCCGACCCCCGACGATGGGTGGCGGTGAATCCTTTCGCGTGCACTTCGTAGATGATCAGTTCTTCCAGCACAATGTCCGGTGCGGTGTCGTCGCGCCAGTCGAAGGCGTCGTCGTCGACGACCACGGCCTTCGGTACCACCGAATTCGAATCCCGTTGATCGAGAGTGAGTTCCGCGGGACCCACCGCCGGGTCGTAGGCGAGCAGGAGATTGTCGATATTGCGGAACTTTCCGGTGACCGCCTTGGCGTATGGATCGAGCACCACTTTGGCCGGATTGAAACGCAGTCCCGCAGCGGGTTCGTAGGGCCCGTCGACGCGGTATGCGTAGAGCTGCCCAGGTCGCACGCCGTCAACATGCACGTGCCAGGTGCCCTCGGCCGGACCGTCCAGTGCAATGACATCGGTGGGGTTCTCGTCGGCCGCGTCGTACAGCAGCAGGAACACGGCGGTGGCGTGTGCCGAGTACAGCGCGAAGTTCACCCCGCCGAAAGCGGGCGTCGCTCCCAGTGGCGATGGATGCCCCGCCGCCGTCGTGCGCGAAGTGTGTGGCTTCAGTAGTTCATCGCCGTGCGGATGCGCTTGGGTCACGACGTCAATTCGATCACGGCGCGGCGAAGTACCTGCTGATTGCGCTGAAGGCATCCATCATTCCGGCGCGGGTGACGCCGGGATGGCCCTGCCCCGGGTAGGTGATGAGTCGGACGTCGGTGCCTGCGGCGCGCATCTGCGCGGTGAGTGCCACACTGAACGGCATCGGAATGGTCAGGTCGGAGTCGCCGTGCTCGATCAGCACCGGTGTGCCGTAGCCACCCGCGGGCACAGTGGTGTAGTCGCGCAGTGCTGCGACGAAGGCCGGGTCGGTCAACGGCTTCGCGACGAGCGTTCCCGGGGTGACCTCACGCAGGGCCGAAGCGAGTTGCCCCACACAGAGATTGCGGACTCGCGCCACCCACGAGCGGCCGGCCGGAGTAAGCCGGTCATCGACGTTCAGGTCTGCTCGTGCGTGCTCGAGCCCGGAGAGCACGTAGAGGGCCAGACCGGCGAATCCGTTGTACCGACCGAGATCTGGCGTTCCCGGCAGCAACAGGGGAATGACGTTTTCGATCTGCGACGCGGGTGCGATCGCCACGGTGCCTTTCAATGCCAGTTCGGGCGCGTACCGCGGCGCCAGGTAGGCAGCCCACAGCGCAGCGTGCCCACCCTGTGAGTGGCCACTGGACACCCATCGCCGTGACAGCGCAGGGACTGTCGCGCGAGACGCCCGGATCATGTCGATGACCGCCGAACCCTCTGCCCGGCCGCCCAGATACTCCGCCACGCCTCCGCTACCCAATCCCGGATAGTCCGACGCGGTCACCGCATAGCCGACCTTCAACGCATGCGCGATCCCCGGCTCCAGCCGGTCCCGGACGCTGCCCCTGACGATGCTGGGCGAGCACCGGTCACCGATGCCACTCGTCCCATGCGCCCACGAGTAGACCGGCCAGCCGCCCGACGGGGGAGCGCCCGCCGGCAGATACAGAGCGCCTGTACTGGTGACCCGTCGACCGTTCTGATCCTGTGTCACATACAGCAACCGATACCCACGAGCGGCACCGCTCGGCAGATGGTCTGGCGCAATTGCGGACGTGCGCAGCACTGTTCCGACACGCAGGGCGGATGCGGCGGGCGCGGCGAACACGAGAGTCGACGAAGCGACCATTGCCGCGACGACTGCCACCACTACAGCCATCGCCGCGACAAGACCTCGAGAACCGGACTGTGCTCTCATACGGTCGAACGCTACGCTGCCCGGCGACCGTGCGGCCCGGTTTCAGCTGGTTATGCCCGGGCGTAGGTCATCAGGGCGACGCCACTGTCGAAGACTCGCGCACCGTTCAACGTGAATCGATCAATCTCCGATTCACCCCCGGGTACGCGTCCGAACAAGGGGATACCGTCACCAAGTACCACAGGGTAGAGCTTCAGGTGGATCTCGTCGATCTCGTCGCGCAACGACGCCGCCATGCAGCCACCTCCACAGAGCCAAATATCCAGGCCCTGCTCGTCTTTCAGCGCTCGGACCCGGTCGACGGCGGCGGAACCGACCAACTCGACCGCCGGGTCCGACGTCGAGTCCAGAGTTGTCGAGAACACCAGGTGGCGTAGATGCGGATACGCGTCGCCGATACCGGCGGCCGTCCCGATCTCGTATGATCCACGGCCTTCCAGAATGGTGTCGAAGTGCTTGTTCGGTACGCCCTCGACGCCCAAGACGGACCGTACATGTCCCGGAATCATCTCCGGATATTCGGCCATCAGTGGGCCGGCGTGGGCGCCCGAAGGATCGAAGATGGACGTGGATGGGTCGGCGCCATCGGTTCCGGCAATGAAGCCGTCAAGGGTCGACGCCACGAAATAGATCAACTTGCGCAATGGGATACAGCTCTCTCACGTCGGAGGTGATGTCGGAGGGATGCGGACCGTGTTGACGTGAGATCAAACCATGCAGACACGCTAGCGCGGCCTGCACACAACCCACAACCCCATTTTCGCCACAACCCCATTATCGGCAGACAGTGGAGGTCCGCCCCGAAAGCGTTGTTGCCTCTGCTCAGTCGGGATCGGCGAAGTTCGGTGTGCGACTATCGAATCCGGCTCGGACCGCTTCGAGTTGATTGGGCGAACCCATCAGGCCGACCTGGAGCTCACTCTCCAACAGAAGGGCCCTGGCGGGATCCGTGCCATTCCAGGTCTCGTCGTACAGTCGTTTCGCCGCGCGTACGGCGTCCGGAGACTTGCTCGCGATCTCGCGGGCCAGTTCGAGTGCCGCTCCGAGCGGATCCTCCACCACACGTGTGACCAGTCCGAGCTCGTGGGCCTCGGTGCCGCTGAGAATGCGGCCGGTGAAGGTCAACTCCTTGGCGACGTCGGCGGACACGAGCCGCGGCAGCGTTTGGGTGATGCCCATGTCCGGTACCAGCCCCCACTTCACCTCCATGATCGACAGTCGCGCGTCCGGGGTGGCGTACCGGATGTCGGCGCCAAGAGCCATCTGCAGGCCGCCGCCGAAGCAGTTGCCGGTGATCGCGGCGATCACCGGCGCCGGGATACGGCCCCAATCGACCGACACCCGCTGGGCATCGTTGGCCGCGTGACCGTCTTCTCGGGTCAGCAACGACGACGCGCCACCGCCCTCTCCGAGACTCGAAACATCCAGTCCCGAGCAGAAGCTCTTGCCCGCGCCGTGCAGGACGACCGCGCGAACCCGGGGCTGCGTCGCGAGACGGGCCGTGACGTCGAGGAGTGCATCGAACATCGCGCGGTCGAGCGCGTTGTGCTTCTCGGCGCGGTTCAACGTCACGGTTGCGACGCCGTTGTCGTCGATCTCCAGGACGATTCGCTTGTCGGTCATCTCGGTCAGTCTCCCGTCGACGTGGTCGACGCAATCCTACGAACCCGGCGCGGGAGCCGAGGCAAATCCGCCTACGCGCAGACGCCAGCGGTGTTGCTGACATCTGCTCAGGTCAGCGAGACCTCGTCGGATCAGCGTCCCGCGCTATAGAAGTCGTACGCGGACTCGGCGTGCTGGGCGTCGTCGATTCCGTCGACCTCGTGTTGGCGATCGGCACGCAGACCGATCGTGTACTTCAGCGCGAGCCCGATGATCCCGGTGACGATCGCCGCATAGGAGAGTACGGCGATCACCGCGACCGCCTGGCGCCACAACTGGTCCAGACCGCCGCCATAGAACAGCCCGTCGACGCCGGCCGGTGTGTTCTTCGATGCCACCAAACCGATCATCAGTGTGCCGACCACACCACCGACGAAGTGGACGCCCACGACGTCGAGCGAATCGTCGTAGCGCCAGCGGAACTTCAGTTCGATGGCGTACGAGCTCACCGCGCCCGCCACCGCGCCCACTGCCAGCGCCCCGATCGGTGTCACCGACGAGCAGGCCGGGGTGATTGCGACAAGACCGGCGACCACACCCGATGCGGCACCGAATGAGGTCGGGCGGCCATGACGTACTTGTTCGACGATCAGCCAGGCGACCATCGACGCAGCACCGGCTCCGAGGGTGTTGGCCGCGACGAGCGCGGCCGATCCGTCGGCGGCGAGGGCCGAACCCGCGTTGAACCCGAACCATCCGAACCACAGCAGGCCTGCGCCGAGCATCACGAAGGGCAGGTTGTGCGGCCGCATCGGATCCTTGGGCCATCCATTTCGACGACCGAGGAGGAGTGCAAGAATCAATGCCGAAGCACCGGAGTTGATCTCGACTGCCGTGCCGCCCGCGAAGTCGATCGCCTTGAGGTCGGAGACGATCCAGCCGCCGTCGGCCTCGGTCAGGCCCGGCGCGCTGAAGACCCAGTGCGCGATGGGTATGTAGACCAGGACCGACCACACCGCGGCGAAGATCACCCACGCCACAAATCGCATACGGTCGGCGACCGCGCCCGCGATGAGGGCGACGGTCACCATGGCGAATCCGGCCTGGAACGCGACGAAAAGGATGGCCGGGATGGTTCCGACAAGCGGTATTCCGTCGGGATGTGCGTCGTCGTGTCCGTAGGTGTGTTCGAGGCCGGGGAAGGAGCTGAGGCTCCCGATCAACCCACCGTGGTCGGTTCCGAACGCCAGCGAGTAACCGAAGATCACCCAGATGATCCACACGATGGGGATGGCCGACAGGCACATCATCATCATGTTGAGCACACTCTTGGAGCGCACCATCCCGCCGTAGAAGAGCGCCAAAGCCGGCGTCATCAGCAGAACCAGGGCGAACGCTGCCAACAGCCATGCAGTGTTCGCGCCGTCGGGGATTCCGTACTTCGGGAACATGGCCACCTTCCGTCGCGTCTGAGAATCGAAAGTGTAGCGGTCGATTTTGGTGTGCTGCAGTGCATCTACCTGCGAATAGGACATTTCGGACTATCGCCGCAGACGCCGGCTCGGAGCCGCCGCACGACCGCAAGCCAACAATTCGGTAAACATCGAATACTCGTCCACAAACTTCGCTTAGGGTGGCTAAGGGTCTCGTGCGACGGGGGGCGCGCATGCCCGTGGCAAGTGCTCAGAGAAACCGAAAGGGAATCATGCAGCAGACCATTCAAGAAGCCAGGCCAATGCGGAGGCGGGGGACGAGGATCGTCGGTGCAGCGGCCGCGGCCGCCATTGCCGTTATCGTCGTCGCGGGATGTAGCGACGACGACAGCAGTGATGCGTCGGCGTCATCGTCGGCGATGATGACCACCCAGAGTGGGGCGCCATCGTCCGGCGACATGTCCGGACAGGGACAGACGGTTGCGCTCACCGCAGCCGACGGCAGCAGCGTGACACTCACCGGCCCCATCGCGGTGAAGTACCAGGCCGCCACCGAGAAGCAGAAGACCGACCTCGGTGCGCCCCTGACCGGGCCCAACGCGTCCGGCACCGGCTCCAACGGCGTGGTGTTCCAACAGTTCACCGGCGGCGTGATCACCGCCAAGAATGGTGACGCGGGAACGCCGGCGTACGTCACGTGGGGCAAGATCCGCGACGCATGGAATGTGCCGCGTGACGAATCCGGCAATCCCGCAGCCGACGGCAAAGGTGGTTCACAAGGACCGCTCGGCGTCGCCACCAGTGACGAGACCGAGGAGAACGGCGTGAAGACGTCGACCTTCGAGAACGGCAAGATCACCTGGACCTCCGCAACCGACACTGTCGAGGTCACCGTGAACGGGAAGGTCGTGCCCGCGAAGTAGCGATACCGATCAACCGACTGCGCCCATCCGCGTAACCGCGGGTGGGCGCAGTCGTGTCTACCTCGGACAATTGTTGACACCGTGCCAAATGATGCTAGCTTTGTTGGCGTTGCGTCAACAGAAACCCCGCAAACAGTGCATCCCGGGCCATACCCGGGTGTTCGGCGAGAAACCAGGGAGACCATGTCCGAGACCCTCTGTACTCATTTCCAGCGGCAGGTCGATGAACTCGGCGCCGAGGTTGCGATCCGCACTGCGGACGGCACCACAGCGCTCACGTGGCGCGAGTACGGACTCCGCGTCCGCACGGTTGCGGCAGGGCTGGCCGCGCTCGGAGTAGGCCGCGGCGACACGGTGGGCATCATGCTCACCAACCGGCCCGAGTTCCATGTGATCGACGCGGCCGCGATGCATCTTGGGGCGATCGGATTCTCGATCTACAACACCAATGCCACGCCGCAGATCCAGTACCTGTTCACCAATGCCGAGCCCAAGGTCGTCGTCACCGAATCGCAGTTCCTGCAACGCGTGCGCGATGCGGCACCCGAAGACGCTGTCATCGTCAGCGTGGACGGCGCGTCGATGGACGACGTGCAAACCCTTGGCGACATCGAACAGCTCAGCGCGCCAGCCGATTTCGACTTCGACGCCTCGTGGCGAGCTGTCCAGGCCGACGACGTGCTGACCCTCATCTACACCAGCGGGACCACGGGTAACCCCAAGGGCGTCGAACTCACGCACGCCAACCTCCTGTATCAGCTCGGGGTTGTCGTCGACGTGATCGGCGACCTCGCCCGCGGCCGGGTGGTGTCCTACCTGCCCGACGCGCACCTGATCAATCGCTGGATCTGTCAGTACGCGCCGATGTACTTCGGCAGCGAGGTCGTCGACGTCGCCGACCCCAAGACGCTGGTCGCCACGTTGGCGCAGGTGCGCCCCACCTTCTTCGTCGCGGTGCCGATGCTCTGGTACAAGATCAAGGGCAGCATCGAGATGACTCTGGCCGCCGAGGAAGGCCCCAAGGGAGCGCTCGCGCGCTGGGCGGTCGGCGCCGGCCGCCAACGCGCCCAGGCGATCATCGACGGCCGGCCCCTGTCGCCGGTAGATCGGATCGCCGCGACCGTCGCCGATCGTCTCGTGCTCGGCAAGCTGCGGGCCAAACTCGGCCTCGATTCGCTCACCGCCGCGGTGTCGGGTGCCGCGCCCATTGACACCGAAGCGCTGACTTTCATGCTGGCACTGGGTATTCCGGTGATGGAAGCGTGGGGTATGTCGGAGACGTCTGCGGTCACCACGGTGAATCCAATCCACGCGCCTCGGTACGGATCGGTCGGTAAGCCCATCCCTGGCACCGAACTCCGCTTGGCCGACGATGGTGAGATCTTGGTACGCGGTGCCGGTGTCATGCGCGGATATCGCAACGATCCGCAGCGGACGACACAGACTCTGGATGCCGACGGGTGGATTCACACGGGCGACATCGGCACGCTCGAGAACGGCTACCTGACGATCATTGATCGCAAGAAGGAATTGATCATCAATTCCGGCGGAAAGAACATGTCGCCCAGCAACATCGAGGGCGCGCTGAAAGCGGCGAGCCCGCTGATCGGGACCGTGGCAGCCATCGGCGACAACCGACCGTTCGTCTCGGCGCTGATCACACTCGACCCCGATGCCGCAACGGCATTCGCTGCCTCCAACGGGCTCGACGGTGCCGACGTCGACGCATTGTCGGCACATCCGGCCGTCACCGCGGCCATCGAAAAAGCAGTAGCCCAGGCCAATTCACGCCTTTCCCGGGTGGAACACATCCGGAACTGGCAGGTCCTGCCGACCTATTGGATGCCCGGCGGCGACGAGCTGACACCGACGATGAAGCTCAAGCGCACACCGATCGCGAAGAAGTACGCCGATCAGATCGACGCGCTCTACACCAAGTGACCACAGGGGAGAACACCACCATGACGACCACTGATCTCGACGCGGAACTGGCCGATCTCACGAGCCTGGCACGTGAGTTCTTCACCAAGGAGGTCGCGCCGCGCTACGAGGAGTTCGCGGCCGCCGGCCAGCCCGATCGGGCACTGTATCGGCGGGCAGGAGAGCTGGGCCTGCTGTGTATGTCGGTGCCGGAGGAATACGGCGGTGGGGGAGCGACTTTCGCACACGAGGCAGTGCTGTTTCATGAGCAGGCCCGCGGTGGTGAGATCTCGATGCAGTTGGGTGTGCACACCGGCATCGTGCCGCACTATCTCCTCGCGTATGCCGGTGAGGCGCAGAAGCGTCGGTGGATTCCGAAGTTGGCCAGTGGTGAATGGATCGGCGCGATTGCGATGACCGAACCTGGTACCGGCTCGGATCTGCAGTCGATCAAGACCCGCGCGATCCGTGACGGCGACGAGTATGTGATCTCGGGTGCCAAGACGTTCATCTCCAACGGTGCGACGTGTGATCTGATCATCATTGCGGCCAAGACCGATCCCAGCCAGGGCGCGTCGGGGTTGTCGCTGTTGGTTGCCGAGGTCGGTGATGACACAACGGGTTTCGAGCGTGGCCGCAAGTTGAAGAAGATCGGGCAGAAGGGTCAGGACACCACCGAACTGTTCTTCGACGGTCTACGCGTGCCCGCCGAGAATCTGTTGGGCGGCACCGAAGGCACGGGCTTCATCCAGTTGATGCAGCAGTTGCCGCAGGAGCGTCTGATCGTCGGTTGCGCCGCGCTCGGTGCGGTGGAGAGCGCCTACGAGCAGACGCTTGCCTATGTTCGCGAACGCGAGGCCTTTGGGAAGCCGCTGTTCAAATTGCAGAACACGCGGTTCGAACTCGCCGAGATCGCGACCACGCTGGAGGTGATGCGAGCGTTCGTCACCGACGCCGTGGATCGTCACCTCCGAGGCGAACTCGATGTCAAGCGGGCCGCGATGATCAAGCTGTGGTGTTCCGAACAGCAGACGCAGGTCGTGGACCGTTGTCTGCAGTTGCACGGCGGGTACGGATACATGGAGGAGTACCCGATCGCGCGGCTGTTCGTCGACGGCCGCATCGCCAAGATCTACGCCGGTGCCAACGAGGTGATGAAAGACCTCATCGCCCGGCTGCTCTGATACCCACCATCATTCTCGAGGACATCGCCATGACTGACGCCTTCATCTACGAAGCAATTCGCACGCCGCGCGGCCGCGGCAAGAAGACCGGTTCCCTGCACGGCATCAAGCCGATCGATCTGATCGTCGGACTGATCGATGAGTTGCGTACGCGGCACCCGCAACTCGACCCCGCCACGATCGACGACGTCGTCCTCGGTGTGGTGTCACCGATCGGTGACCAGGGTGGTGACGTCGCGAAAACCGCCGCACTGGCGGCTGGGCTGCCCGATTCCGTCGGGGGCGTGCAGCTCAACCGCTTCTGCGGATCGGGTCTGGAAGCGGTCAACGTCGCTGCCCAGAAGGTCGCCTCCGGCTGGGACGATCTGGTGCTGGCCGGGGGCGTCGAGTCGATGTCCCGGATCCCACTGGGCTCCGACGGCGGTGCATGGCCGTTGGATCCGGCCACCAACTACGGCACCTACTTCATTCCGCAGGGTGTCGCCGCGGACCTCATCGCCACGGTCAACGGGTTCACCCGTGACGATGTCGACGCGTATGCGGTGCAGTCCCAACAGCGTGCTGCCGCCGCGATCTCGGGCGGATTCTTCGCCAAGTCGATTGTCCCGGTGCGTGATCTGAACGGATCGGTGGTGCTCGATCACGACGAGCTCGTCCGCGGTGACACCACCGCCGAGGCGCTGGCGGGTCTGCGGCCGTCATTTGCCGACATGGGCAACCTGGGCGGGTTCGACGCCGTCGCGTTGCAGAAGTACCACTGGGTTGAATCCATCGACCACGCTCATCACGCGGGCAACTCCTCGGGCATCGCCGATGGTTCGGCGCTCGTGCTCGTCGGTAGCGAAACTGCTGGTAGGGCAGCGGGTCTGACGCCACGCGCGCGCGTGGTGGCGGCGGCCACCAGCGGTGCCGATTCCACCATCATGTTGACCGGTCCGGTACCGGCAACCGAGAAGGTGCTGGCCAAGGCCGGACTCACTGTCGCCGACATCGATCTGTTCGAGTTGAACGAAGCCTTCGCGTCGGTGGTCCTCAACTACCAGAAGCACTTCGGTATCGACGACGAGACCATCAACGTGAACGGGGGTGCCATCGCGATGGGCCATCCACTCGGGGCGACCGGGGCGATGCTGACCGGAACGATGGTCGACGAACTCGAACGCCGCGGCGCGCGCCGCGCTTTGATCACCCTGTGCATCGGCGGCGGCATGGGCGTCGCCACCATCATCGAACGCGTCTGAGGAGACACCGTGCGCACCACTGCTTCTGACATCATCGGCTGGTCTGTCGACGCCGACGACATTGTCACCCTCACCATCGATGATCCGTCGCAGCCGACGAACACCATGACCGACGCCATGGCGACTGCTTTGCGTGAAACAGTCGAGCGTTTGGAAGCCGAGAAGGACTCCATCACCGGTGTCGTCGTCACCTCCGGCAAAGACACCTTCTTCGCCGGCGGCGACCTGAACAAACTGATGAACTCCGGTCCCGGCGATGTCGCCGAGATCTCGGCCGGCCTCGACCACTTCAAGGAGTCGTTCCGTCGCCTCGAGACCTTGGGACGGCCCGTCGTCTCGGCGATCAACGGCACCGCGCTGGGCGGTGGGTTCGAGGTCGCGTTGGCCACTCACCATCGGATCGCGCTGGACAAGAAGGGCAGTCTCCTCGGCCTGCCCGAGGTGACGTTGGGTGTGCTCCCGGGTGCCGGTGGGGTCACCCGGGTGGTGCGGATGCTCGGCATCGTGGGCGCCGTGCTCAACGTCGTAGGCCAGGGCCAGCGGATGACGCCGGCCAAGGCGCTGTCGGTGGGTGTCATCGACGCGGTCGCCGACTCACCGGAACAGATGATCGCCGGCGCCAAGGCGTGGATTTTGGCCAACCCGGATGCGACCCAGCCGTGGGATCGCAAGGGCTACACGATCCCCGGTGGCACTCCGGCATCCCCGGCGCTCGCGGCTCAGTTGCCCGCGTTTCCGGCGAACGTGCGCAAACAGCTCAAGGGTGCGCCGATGCCGGCCCCGATCTCGGTGCTGGCCACCGCGGTCGAGGGCGCTCAAGTCGACATCGACACCGCCTTCGCCATCGAAACCCGCTACTGCGCCCACCTGATCTGCGGCCAGATCTCCACCAACATGATCAAGGCGCTGTTCTTTGACCTGAACGCGGTCAACAAGGGCAGCGCGCGGCCGTCGGGCATCCCGACACGAACGGCCGAGAAGGTCGCCGTTCTGGGCGCGGGCATGATGGGCGCGGCCATCGCCTACGTCGCCGCTCGCGCGGGTATTGATGTCGTCTTGCGTGACATCACGATCGAAGGCGCCGAACGTGGCAAGGACTACTCACGCGGCCTTCTCGACAAGGCAGTCGCCAAGGGGCGCATGACCGCAACGGCTCGCGATGAGATTCTCGGCCGCATCCTGGCCACCGCCGACATCGCCGACGTCAAGGGCGCCGACTTCGTCGTCGAGGCCGTGTTCGAGGACGTCGAACTCAAGAAGAAGGTCCTCGCCGAGGTCGAAACCTACTCCAGCGCCGACGCGCTGCTCGCATCGAACACCTCGGCCCTGCCGATCAAGGAGATGTCGAGCGCGGTCAGCCGCCCGGAGGATGTCATCGGCCTGCACTTCTTCTTGCCGGTGGACAAGATGCCGCTGGTGGAGATCGTGGTCGGGGAGAACACTTCCGATGAATCATTGGCTCGAGCACTGGATTTCGTGCAGCAGATCCGCAAGACGCCGATCGTGGTGCGTGACGTCTACGGCTTCTACGCCAACCGGGTCATCGCCAAATTCGTCGACGAAGCCCTGTCGCTGGTCGCCGAGGGGATGCATCCGGCCAGCGCCGAACAAGCCTCGCTGCAAGCCGGATTCCCCGCCGGCGCGCTCACCCTGTTCGACGAGATCAACATGAAGACCATTGCCAAGATCCGAGCCGGCTTCATCGCCGACGCACAGCAACGTGGTATTCCGTTCATCACGAGTGCGTCCTATCCGCTCGTCGACCGTATGCTCGAGGAATTCGACCGTCCCGGCCGACTCGAAGGCCGCGGCTTCTACGACTACGACGGACCAGCGGGCAAGCGACTCGGGCTGTGGCCGACACTGGCCGCCGAGTACTGGAACCCCGACGCCGACATCCCCTTCGACGACGCCAAGGATCGCATGCTGGTGGCCGCGGCACTGGAGGCCTACGCCTGCTACGACGATGGCGTCATCGGATCGGTCGCCGAGGCCAACATCGGCTCCATCATGGGCATCGGCTACCCGGCCTGGACCGGTGGCGCCCTCCAATACATCGACCAGTACAGCGATTCGCGCAACGGGGTCGGTATCGCCGGATTCGTCGCTCGCGCAGACCAATTGCAGGAAAGGTACGGCGACCGATTCCTCGTCGCCGAGTCTTTGCGACTGCGTGCAGCGGAGGGGACACCACTGGCCTGACCCGCAAGCCCACCTGAGTTACACATACGACATCAGCCACCATCCGCTCCCTGTGGTGCTCGAGGCGCTAGCCGAGAGACTCACCTCAGCCGTCGGGAGAGGACCCTTCTCGGGCGGTTGGGTGCTGATCGGATCTCGACGCATCCGCTCGATCGTCTCCGGCCGGGTTGTCGAAGGTGACGTCGATTTCCTGGAATCCTTTGCTGCGCTGGGCTCGTGCCTGCGCGGAGTAGGCGGCCTCGTCGCCGGGAGTGAGGATCACGTTGTCGGTGAACGGGGTGAGCAGCGACCGTGGATAGAGGTTGTCGACGCGCACGACGTTGAACTCGAGGCACACCACCACCATCACCGACGCGATGTACAAGAACGCGAGAAGGCCGAGGACGACCGCGAAAACACCACTGGTGGCACTGGAATTGGCGATGAAGCGCTGGACGAACAGGGTCCCGAATGTCTGTAAGGCCTGCCATCCGACGGACGCAATCAGTGCGCCGGGCAGCACATCGCGGGTGCTCACCGAGCGGCTCGTTCCGAACCGGAAGCCGACGATGAACACCGCGGTGTAGAGGACCAGCGAACCGAGGATCGTGAGAACCCGACCATCTGCTCCGAGGTTGATTGCCGCGATCACGCCGTTGAGCACGGTGAGGCCGATGATCGCCAGTCCGACCGTGGACAGCAGCATCGCGCCCTTGATCCTCACCTGGATGGGATTCGGACGCTCGTTGCGGGGGACCGCCCACACGATGTTCATCGCATTCTGGATGGCAACCGATACGCCGAGGGCGCCGTAAACGGCACCGACGATACCGATCGCCACCGCCGTCGTACTGCCGGAGAGCTGTCCGGGTTCGCTCAACTGATCGCCGATCACCGGTATCTGACTCAGCGCCGAGTCGACGATCTCCTTCTGAAGTTCGGGATTGTCGTCGAGCACGATGCCCAGCACCGAGGTGAACACCAGCAGCAGCGGGAACAGGGAGATGAAGCCGTAGTAGGTGATGAGCGCGGCGAGGTAGCCGCCCTGGTCATCGAAGAACTTGTAGGCGACGCCCAGCGGGAATCCACTCGCCGGATAGCGGCGCTGAAAGCCGTCGACGCGATCCGACAGCGACACCCACACCACCTTCCTCGAACCACCCGTCGGCTGACCACTGATGTGACCTGCTGCGTTTCGGGCGGGTGGCCGTGGTCGCAGCATCGCCGAGTCTACGTCGGTTTGCCACGGTGATCCCGCAATGCAGGGCCGTCATGCAGCCGGACGTTTCTGGCGACCGACGACCCGAAGATCGCCAGTTGCTCGATCGGATCGCCGATGGGCCAGACAAACACCCCGTCGACGCCGGCATCGGCATATCGGTCCAAGGTTGCCGCGCAGCGCTCGGCAGATCCGATGAGCAGCAGATCGGCCAGTGCGGACGGATCGCGTCCGAGTAGCTGGGCCAGCATGTGCAGTCGGTCTTGTGCCACGGATGAACTCTGGGTCACGAACATCCACATCGTCGCGAGGACGATCGGGAACGCGTCGATTCGGCGTCCGACGGAATCGAGCGCGGTGTGCAGTAGTTCGCTCCCCGTCGTGATCTTTTCCGGGCTCGTGTTGTATGCCGAGGCGAGCCATCCATTCCCATACCGAGCGCCCCTGCGCAGGCCCGCTGCCGAGCCCCAGCTACCCACCCAGAGCGGGACAGTCTGTGCTGGAACCGGTTTGAGATCTGGCAAGTTATAGAATCGGCCGGCCATCGGCTCGCCGCGGTGCAGCGACGCCGTGAGCGCACGCAACGATTCGTCGAATCGGGGCCACCGCTCATCGAAGGCGATCCCCGCCGCGGCATAGTCGGCCGCCGACGAGCCGGGACCGACGCCCAGCACGAATCGACCGCCCGACAGCGTCTGCAACGCGGCGGCAGCCTTCGCCATTGCCGCCGGGCCACGGATCACCGGCAGGGCAACCGTGGTCGCGAGGGTCATGTCGTCGCTGCGTTCGGCGATGCTCGCCAATGCGACCAGGCCGTCGAGCCAGGGCCTGGCGAAGACGAGGTGGTCGTTGGCGCCGATCGCGGTGAATCCGGCGCCGCGAGCAGCGTCGACGTAGCGGCCGAGCGGGGGCGGGCCCGTTCCGTCGAAGTCGATCAGCGGCAGATGCGCACCGAACCACATGATCGGATTCTACGCATTCTGGACACGATGACCCACCCGCGACCAGCCGTCGTCACGGACCGCCCACCGTGGCAAGTGCGACGACGGGACCGTCGGTGATCAGCGCACCGGTGTCGACGGGTTGACGATTCGACGGTCGCAGACTCCCGTCGGCCGCGATCAGGTAGGTGTGCGCCTGGCTGCTCGTGCTGCGGACCGTCGCCACGTCGACGGCGTAAAGGTGTTTGCCGTCGGGATTCAGAGCCAGCGACCCGGGCAGGCTCCCCAGTGGCATCGGATACGGCGAGTGCGGCAACGGTGTCAGCCGACCATCTGCGTGCACGTCGAACCCGGCTATCGACGTGCCGACACCGATCGCGTTTGGCACATACAGACGTCGGCCGTCGGACGTGACGATGGCGCCGTGCGGAATGCCTCCGGTGACGAACGGCGACCCGGGCAGTCTCGTGAGACCCCCGTCCCGCCGCACCCGGAACCCCGACATGCTCAGCGTCAGTTCGTCGCTCGTGTACAGGTAGCGTCCGTCCGGCGTGAATGCAGGGGCGACCGGTCCCAGGCCGATCGACATCACGCCGCGCGGAGTGAGACGTCCGCCCGGACCGATCGCGTAGCTCGACAAGGTGGTGCCGAGGTAGGTCACCACGCGCAAGAAGCGGCCGTCGGGGTCAACAGCCGCCTGCCCGACCACACTGAGACCATCCACCCGCACCGCCGGCATTCCGGTTGGCCGGAGCGCACCAGAAGCCGTGACCGCGAACGATTCGACGCGGCCGGGCAGCCCACCCACGACGACATACAGGTGCTTTCCGTCGGGCGCGAGTTGTGCTGCGGTGGGCAGACCACTGAAATTCACTCGGGCTCCGGGGATTTCATGCAATCTGCCGAACCTGTCGAGGCGATACCCGCTCACCGCCGGCTCGACGATATGTGGCACATAAGCGGTTGAGCCGTCGGGGGAGACCGTCAAGGAAAGGACCCCGAAACCGGTACGAAAGGGAGTGCCCGCGACCGGGGCCAGGCCTCCGCTGTCGGACACCCGAAGAACACTGATGCCCATGGACCCGGTCGCCGCCGTCAACAGGAAGCGGTGTGTGGATCCGGGCGCCGACGAGGCCATCGGCTGCTGACCCATGATGAGCGCGAGCACGATGCCCAGGGCAACGGTCAATCCGGCCGCGACTCGTGCTGTGGACAGTGGACTTCGCTGCGGCGCAAGCCTTGACATTCTGTGTTCCTCCCGACCGACACTTCGCCCCCGACGGTAACCGCCAGTGATGTTCCCCATCGCGAAATGCCGAGACATCTGTGGCGCCGGTCGATTTCACGATGAGCAGTCATTCGCGTTGGCCATCGGAATACCCTTTGGGCATGGCATACACAGTGGCGGAGGGAATGGTCTTCCGGACACCGGAACCGATAGCGGTCACTGATGCGCTCTTGACCGGCTATTCCGACGTCATCAGCCAGGGACGGTCGGCGTCGGGTCTACCGGTCATCCATCAAGTGATGGCAATCCTCGCCCGGGAAGCGGTCGAAGAGGGCGCTGTACCGGGTGACGGTATCGTCCTGACCGCCGAATCGCTTCGAATCAGGCGCGCACCCGTGGCCGGTGACGTCGTCACCGGCCGGCTTCGCGTCGAATCGGTGACCCGCCGCGCGGGCGCGGTACAGACTCAGGTGCGCGGGGAGATTCTGGTGGCCGACGAATTACCTCTGGCGGAGTCGGTTGCCACGATGGCATTTCGCGACGAGGACGCCGAGTCGTGACCGAGCCCTCCGATCTGTTGTGGGAGGCAACCGAATACGTCACGCGTGATCGCGTGCGTCGCTACGCGCAGGTGTCGGGCGACGCCAACGCCATCCACCTGTCCGACGAGGCCGCGAAGGCCGCCGGGTTGCCGTCGGCGATTGCACATGGGTACTTGATCCTGGGCATCGTGCTGCACCACGCCGATCACTGGGCCGCGGCGAATGGTGTGCGAATCACCGGGTGCGACACCAGGTTTGTACGTCCAGTGCATCTTGGTTCGGCACCGGCCGAGTTGGTGGTCGCCGGAGTCCGGAAGGTGCCGGGACTGATTCTCGCCTCGGCAGCGGTCCGGGGTACCGACGCAACGACGCGTGCGGTTCTACGTCCCATCCGGATCACCTACGAGCCCAGCGCACCGCGCGACTGAGTTCGACGGTGCCGATCAGGTCTTCGGTCCGCGGTCTTGTCCTGCAGCACTCGACGCCGCGTCTCGTGAGATCGCAGCACCTAGTTGCTGAGCACCGCTGGCCAGCAATGCCCGTCGCCAGGGGAGTACGCCCTCGATCTCGATCTGGATGGACATCGACAAGATCGTCCGGATGAGCACGATGAGCCCGAGGATGAGGGCATCCTCGATCGACGGCTTCGACGTGATCGTGCGGATCAGGTCGGCGGCCACGAGTACCTCGAGACCCAACAGGATGGCTGATCCGAGCGCGGTCCGGAGAACACCGAACGCGACCTGACCGCCCTCTCCGCGTCGCAGCGAACGAATACCCAGTACCACCGCGATCACGAATCCGACGATCATGGCCAACGCGCCGATCGCCTCGAAACCTACGGCAACACCGGTGAACACCGACTCGAAGTGCATGGGCGTCAGCGTACTCAACCGAAACAGGTAGTTCGCTACTCGCGATTCCACGTCGCACATCTCCGACGCTTGAGTCAGCCATCGTCCGATCTCGCGAAGGGACAGGGCATATGACGATCAGACGATCTCGATCAGGCGCACTGCGCCGAGCGAGCAGCGCTCTTGTTGTTGCCATAGCGACGGCGGGCGTTATCTCCACGGCGGCCGGCATGGTTGATCATGCCCCAGCATATGCATCCGAGTACCGCTACTTGGTCCCGACGCCTACCCGATGCGGCTCCGCGTCAGGGCCGCACCCGGACCGTCACAGCGACCGGCCACCATGCACCTCGGATCCCGGCCGGCGGGCCGGTGGAAGGTCTCCCGGGGTGATCGGGCTCGGCAACTGATCGGCCTCTGCGGACTATCCCTCTCGGCCCTCAGCCATGCCTGCCCAACGGGAGCGAGCCGACTTCGGCTGCGTCGGAACCGAAATGGCGAAAGACGGCTCTTTCGCGTGCCTTGCGGCCACGCCATTCCAGATATCGGTCACCGAACGGCGAGGGACCGATCACGCGATAGCTGATCGTGTTCCGGACCATCGCGACTCCGAAAGCCCACGGAAGGCGTTGCGGTAAGCGAAGATCTGCCATCCCACGGGGGCCGATCCGACAGCATCGGATCCGACGCTCGTGTGTCGACTCGATCCCGCGGTGATCCGCAGCGTTCAGAAGTTTCAAGTCGGGGAGAGTGGCGACGGCCCCCACCTGATCGCGAAGGCAGCGGACACCGGGGATCGCGACTACGAGACCGCGATCCGTTTGTTCGTGGCCGAAGAGCAGAACCACGCGCGCATGCTCGCCGAGATCCTGCGGGCGGCCGGTGCGCCGACGATCAACGCCGACTGGACCGACGCCGTCTTCGTTCGTCTGCGTCGTCTACTTGGCCTCCGACTCGAGTTGATGGTCTTGACCGTTGCCGAGGTCGTGGCATTGCGCTACTACCGCGCCCTCGCCGACGGCGGTGGAGACGAACTGTTGACTCGAGTGTCGGAACGGATCCTCGACGACGAGCGTCACCACGTCCCATTCCAATGCCGCCGTCTCGCAGTCGAATTCCGCCGCAAGCCCCGATACGCGAAGCGGCACGCATGGCGTGGACTCGCACTCGTCGTGGCAATCGTCGTGGCCGTCGATCATGGGCCGGCATTGCGTGCCTGTGGGGTGCGCAGGCGACAGTTTGTCAGCGACACCATGCAGCTGTTCGACGACGCGATCGCAACCGTTTTCCACGAGCGGCCGGTATCCGAGGGTTGATCGGCGATCGTTCAGGCCGCCCATCGAGGATCGCGACGTACGTCCGTGGCGTCGACCGGCGTCGGGGTTGTCGACCGGGCCTCAGGAACGAGACGCACGGCCGACGCCCGGGCTGCATTGCTCCGGTAGGTGTGCAGATACCGGTCGACGCGGGCGAGTTGCTCGGTCGGAACCGCAGGCTGCGCGTCGTAGATTGCGTCACGACGATGCGTCATCCGGATCTGCAGCCGGAAACTGGTCACCGACGCCACATAGAGCGCTGCGGTGACGCCGGCAAGCACCAGCACCTGCCCGATCGCGAACGGCGACGCGGCGGCGTACACCGACACACCGAGACCAACGAACGCGCACAGCAACAGCACATATCCGAGGAACGAGAACGAATCCTTGCTCATCACTTACCTCCACAATCAGAACGAAACGCTACATGTAGTGTAGCGCTACAGTTAATGTAGCGTAAGCGACGACTGATCCATTCCCGCGGGAGGAAATCTGGTGCCACGATCCGACGCCGACGAGCGGATCCGCGCGGCCGCACTCGACCTTCTTCGTACGAAGGGACCCACCGCGGTGACGATCGAACGCGTCGCCGAGCACACGGGAATGGCGCGTACGACGATCTATCGGCGGTACAACGACCGAGCCGAGATGCTGACCGAGGTGTTGCGGGCGATTGGCCTACCTGGGCCGGCGCCGGAGCCCATGTCTGGTGCTCAGCGGTTGCGGTGGGTCATTGCCAGTTCCAGTGCCATCGTCGTCGACGGTATCGGTTTCGGTGGGATGGCAGCCTTGATGACCGACGCCGACCCACCGTTCACCGAAATCTTCCGGGGCGTACTCGTTGCGCATCGTGCTGCCGTCGCGGCCGCGGTCACCAGGGGGGTCGAGGAGGGAACACTCGTCGGCGGCGTTGACATCGAAACACTCATCGATTCGATCGTCGGGTCGCTCATCGCCGAGTACGCGCGGATCGGCGCGGTAGGCGACGACTGGGCGGAGCGACTCGTGCGACTCCACTCCGGACTGATCAACGACAGCTCACACTGAGTCCCATTCCGTGGGAGGTCGTTTCGAGCCCGTTGTTCCGATGCCTGGGTTCAGGCCGGCACGGTCGCGATCTGGATCAGGCTTCCGCACGTGGTGAACCCAGACGTCGACGTGCTGCGACGTAGGCTTGACAGTCGGAAGCCGCGGATCGAGGAGTCAGGGTGACGTATTCCGAGGGTTGGACCGAAAACGAACTCGACTTGCTCGGCGCGACGCGCGAACTGCTGATTTCGGTTCGCAAGCCCGACGGTACGTGGCGTCGAGCAGTGCCCGTGTGGGTGGTGTGCGTGCGGACCTCCGTCTATGTCCGCACCTGGTACCGACGCAACACCGGGTGGTTTGGGGACGCTGTCCGCACGGGACATGCGCGCGTGAGTGTGCCCGGCTTGTCCACCGACGTGACGGTCACTGATATCGTTGCCGCAGAAGCTGACCCGGGGCTGCGTGCCGACGTGGACGAGAGCTACCGGACCAAGTATGGCCGCTACGGTGACGCTGCGTCGACGACGCTTCGCCTCAACCCCGCCGAGCGTCAGCAGGTGCCGCTTATTCCGAGTGTTTGTGGGATGCAGCCGTGTTATCCACAGGCGCATCTGTCGCGGGCGCCCCGGCGAAATACCGTGACATGCTCTGGCTCATGGGAATTCGCTACTATGCCTATCCACTTCAACCCGAGGATGTCGCGTCCGCGCGTCGCGATCCTTATCCGTACATCTCCGACGATCCGCTGAGTGACGCGTGGGGACCGGAGGGGGATCGCCCTCGGATGCTTTACCTCGACAAGGCCTGGCGCGAACTCCAACACATCTTCACGGTCGACGACGGGTTTCTGCGTCCGCGTATCTCGTTGGAGTTGGTCAAAGGGAACGTCACCCCGATCGGCCCCTACGGCGCGCACCTCGGCTTCGTTCACGTTCTCAGTCCGGACATCGTCAAGGAAATCTCCGAAGACGTCGTCCTGGTGGAACCGACCGACGACGCCACGATCAAGGAGATCGTCTCGTACTCGAGCGCCGACTACACCAACGAATACCTCCGTCGAGCACAAGAGTTCATGGTCGGCCTCGCCGCCGATGGGTTGGGGCTGGTTTACACAATCCGATGATGAATGGCGCTTGGTGGTGCGCCTTCATTTCGTGCGGAGCGCGAAGGTGGATCGGATGACGCAGCCGGCGGGCGACCGCCCAACTCCGAGCCGTCTCGGCCGATACAGTCGAAACTGATGTCCGGTTCGCGCCGGACCGGTTGTGTGTCGAAGATCCGAGAGGAATACATGAGGCAACTCGCTCACCGTCCCGCCATGGTCGTCGCCGGACTATCTGTGATCGCCTTGATCGCCGCAGGTTGCGGAGGAGACGACACTGACGCCGCCGCACCGAGTTCCTCGCCGGCCGCATCGTCGATGTCGGAGTCACACGTGGCGAGCAGTGAAGAGACGACCACCGAGACGACAACTCCGACCACCACCGAGTCGGCTGCACCCGCAGCGGTGACCCTCACAGGGGAGCGGGACGTCGAAGTGACGCTGACTGGCCCCCTCGCGGCCAAGTACTCGTCGGCGACCGACGCTCAGAAGGAGGCCCTCGGCAAGCCGCTGACTGGTGACCACAACGCGGGAACCCGCGAAAGCGGTGTCGTCTTCCAGCAATTCCAGGGTGGCGTGATCATCGCGAAGAACAACGCCCCAGGTACCCCGGCGTACATCGTCACATCGGGCAAGATCCGCGACGCGTGGAACACCGAGCGCGCCCCGGACGGCACCCCGTCAGTCACAGGCAAGAACGGCTCGGCCGGACCTCTGGGAGTTCCGACCAGCGACGTGACCACTGAAGGGGACGTGCAACAGGTGACCTTCGAGCACGGCAAGGTCACCGAGAACACCGAGACCGGCGAAGTCACCGTGACCGTCAACGGCAAGAGCGTGCCATCGGGTCTGAAATAGGTGGAGCGCCGAGAAGTCCCGGACTAGCTCATCGAAACGCCGTTGTTACGGTTCCTGCACTTCAACTATAGTTGTGTTACTCTAACTTTAGTTGGAATGGTGGGAGGTGTCGGGCGTGCAACTGAACAAACCGTTGGCCACGGTCACGCCGACCCTGGACGGAGACGTACTCGCGGTTTTGGCGTCCGCAGACGCTACGTTCACAATCAGCCAGGTCCATCGCATTCTCACCACGGCGTCGGCTGAAGGCATCCGCAAGGTCCTCAACCGACTCACCATTCAGGGCGTTGTGCTGCACGATCAGGTGGGTAGGACGAATACCTATCGACTCAACACCGAACACCTCGCTGCTGAGCCGATCATGGCGTTGGCACGTCTGAACTCGGCGTTTCTGAACCGTCTCGAAGAACACCTCCGAGAGTGGGGCACGACGCTGCGGTACGCCGCGGTTTTCGGGTCGGCGGCGACCGGGCACATGCGCCTCGATAGCGACATTGACCTGATCTTGGTGCGCGCCTGCGACTGGGGCCACGAAGGCGACGACGTGTGGGGGCATCGGGTGACAAAGGTTGCCCGACTTATCACGGCGTGGACTGGCAACGACGGCCGCATAGTCGAGTACGCTGCGGACGAATTTCGCGCTGCGGCTGCCGCGGGTGAACCTCTGCTTCGTGACGTGGCGAAGCAGGGCCTCACCGTTGCGGGTACTCGGTCCTGGTTCAACGCGCAGCTGCGCCCGGCGTCGGGGAGGTCCTGATGGCGTCGCAGCGCGACTGTGACTCCGTGGTCATCGCAGGGCGGATGTCGAAGGCGAACGAGTTCTTTGATGCCGCTGACCATCTCGGGGAGGAGATGCCCAACGCCGCTGGGGACTTTGTACGTCGACGCTGGCATCGCAGCCTCAGACGTTATCTGTTGTGTTCGCCTCGGTGTGCATTCCAACACCGGCAACCACGCCGAGGCTGCAGCCCTCCTGAAGCGTGCGGACAGTGGATCTGAGCGACACCTGAACACGCTGTTAAACCTGAAGAACAAGGCTGCGTACACGCATCAGGACCTAACCTCCGGAGAGCTAAAGCGGATGATCCGCGCAGCGCAGCACTTGGTTGCGTCGGCGAAACTGGCAGTGGCCGCTCGCGGATAGGGCACACGCCACCTCGGCGAAGACGTCCGCTACGGATGTCGGCAGCACTCGCGTATGCCACTCGACGCGCGAGCCGGCTGGTCGGGGAATCCGGCTGCGGCGCAGTGCAATAGGAGTGAACTACTCGGAGAGTGCCGGTAATCCTGCATATGCTCTGCGCGTCGCGATCGGAGCGGAGATCGGACAGAGCGGATCGCCGGTGCGGGCGAAGAGGGATCAGTCCCAACCACGGCACAGCTGCATAATGATGACAACGCAGTTACATTGACTGCACGAGTGTGGTGATTCAGTCCGTGACGTTCCGGACGCGGTGCGCGATGAGCTCGCTGGGCGGGCCGCACGGGCGGGCAAGTCATTGCAGGAGTACTTGCGCGGCATGCTGATGGAGTCTGCGGCACGTCCGCAGGTCGATGATGTGATTGCGCGGGCGCGGGCGCGAGTCGGCACAACTGGAGTTCGGGTCGATGCCGCAGCGATCCTCGATGCGCGAGATGCCGACCGACGGTGACGGTGGCCGCCGTATGTGAGTCTTCGGCCCTCGTCACCCTGTTGCTCGACGACGGACCGGACGGCAACTGGGCGGTTGAACAATTGTCGGGCACGCACCTGCTCGCACCGCAACTGGTGATGTTTGAAGTAAGCAATATCATTCGTAGACAAGAAATGGCCGGAGTTGTCAGTGCCGATCAGGCGGTGCAGGCGCATGGCGATCTGCTCGACTTGTCGATCGAGCAGTGGCCGTACGAACTTCTCGGTTCGCGAGTGTGGGAACTCCGCAGCAATTTGTCTGGATACGAGCCAGCTACGTTGCGGTCGCCGAACTGGCGGACGCGCCGCTCATCACGCTTGATCGTCGCATCGGTAGGGCGCCGGCCTAGGGTGCGAGGTTAAGGTTCCGTGACGTCAAGGTTTAATAGTGTTGCGGCACAGTGCGATATGCAGTGGTCTACTTACTGGATACCGTCAATATCGAGTTGATCATATTCCCCTGCAAGAGGTTTCAAGGTCGGCAGTCTCGCGGTGGCGATAGATGGTAGGGGCTGAATTGGCTGCTGATTCGATGTGTGTCAATATTGATATATGTCGAATCAAGACGTGGTGGTTGCGAGCGGCGGGTTGAGCGCGAAGCGGGCTGCGCGGGTCGCGGCGGAGTTGAAGGCGTTGGCGGATCCGGTGCGCCTGCGCTTGTTGTCGGAGGTGGCGTCGCGGCCGGGCGGTGAGGCCTGTGTGTGTGATATTTCGGGGCCGATCCGGTTGTCGCAGTCGACGATCTCGCATCACCTGAAGGTGTTACGAGAGGCTGGCCTGGTGACCAGTGAACGCCGGGGCACGTGGATCTACTACCGCGTGAATAGCGTTGTGCTCGAGCAGTTGTCGGAGGTACTCGTTCGTCTTGCGGCAGTGGTCGGCGAGCCGGGCTCGTGCGAGGAACGTCGATGAGCGGGGCTGGTGCTGCGGTCGCGGGCAAGTTGTCGATGCTGGATCGGTTCCTGCCTGTGTGGATCGCCGGCGCGATGGCCGCAGGCTTGCTTTTGGGCCGAGCTGTTCCGGGGCTGGGAGAGACACTGGCGACGGTAGAACTCGACGGTATCTCGCTGCCGATCGCTCTCGGGCTGCTGATCATGATGTACCCAGTGCTGGCAAAGGTGCGCTATGACCGACTTGACGCGGTCACCGCCGATCGTCGCCTGCTGCTCAGCTCGCTGGCGTTGAACTGGATCATGGGCCCGGCGTTGATGTTTGCGCTGGCGTGGTTGATGTTGCCGGATCTGCCGGAGTACCGGACGGGCCTGATCATCGTCGGTCTGGCCAGGTGTATCGCGATGGTCATCCCGTCCTCGTCGGTCTCGTTTACGTGTCCCTCGCGCTGCGGAAACGGTTCACCGCAACCACCAACTCAACCCAGGAGCCCGTGCGCCATGCCTGAACCCATCGATGTGCTCTTCGTGTGCGTAAGCAACCGCGGCAAATCTGTGATGGCCGAACACCTCACGCCGACGGTCACCGACCGGATCGCTGCATCATCGGCCGGGACCAGTGCGAAGACGCACAGCGAAGCCGGGCGGGGCACATCTACTTCCCCGCCGACGCCGTACCCACCTGGGCGCAGTGCGTGACGCTTCTCGAAGAGCAACGCGATCACCACCTGCGGCGCGCCCTCCGTCTGGTGGATCGCCTCGGCCGCGAGCTGGAGGCTGTGCGCAACGACATCAACGAAGCGCGCGAACATCCGCGGCAAGCCCTCGGTGTCGACCTACTTGCGCTCGGCGACTGGCGGCAGAGTCATCCCCTCGAGGGAGAGACCACGACCGCGGCAATCCTTCAGCAGTTCGTCTTCGAGCGGGTCGCCATCCAGAACTACGATCGTGCATTTCGCGAGGCGCGGAACGCAGGCGTTCGCCCTGATCACTAGCCTGGCAGGCGATCCAAATCCCACACCTGGCCCGCGCCCTGACGCCCGCGTCGCGGCCACCTTCGACGCTCGACGCTTTGGGTCGCCCGGTCGAACTCGGTTGAGAGGTCCGCGTGCAGGGCCGCGAGTTCGCGTGAATCGACCATCAGCGCGCCGATGTGGCCCACAATGTCGTTAGGTTCGGAAAAGTAGTCGCCGGCCTCGACCGCTCTTCGGTGGGCGTCGGTGATCCGTTCGGCTGTTTCGGCCATCGTCGGCGAGAGCAGTCGGATTCTCTCAACCACGACCGCCATCTGATCCACGGAGTGCACTGGGTGCGGACCACCGGTTTCCTCGGTGTCGAACGGATCAGACCTGTGGGCATGCGGGGAGCGAATTCTGCTCTCATAGGCTGCCGAGAGCACGTTCTGCCGATGCCACGACAGGCCCGCGAACTCGCTGATCGCCACCAGCAACGCGTCGCGGTGCCACCGATCGAACTCGCGGTGATCGGCAGCGCGCTTGGTGTACGTCACCGAGGCCAGCGACACGAGTACGGCTGATGCTGAGATCACGTACGGCACCCACGCCCACGGCGTCATCGCGGCCACACAGAATGCATACGAGTCTCCTTAGGTACTGGGTCCGGTGTCGTCAGGTCCAGCGATGCCGGCGGGTTCGGCCACAGCCGGACCGCTTGATTGGTCGCCACGAACGGGTGCTCGAGGTGGCTGCGCCCTGGGTGGTAGGCAAGGTGGAACACCGCGAACTCGCCACCGTCGGCGCTGAACATCGTGAAGGACTGATGTTGTGGCGGCCGAGCGCCCCAGCTCTCCCACGGTAGAGGCGGGTCCGAAACACCGGGATCATCGGCGGCCCGGGCCATCCACAACGACACCTCGGTCGGCGCAACCCCAGTCCTGATCTCTTCGGCGAGCCTGGGCGGGAACGGGTCCCAGGGATTTATCGGAGCAAAGTTGGCCAATCCCGGAACGATACGCCGGACCAGATTTCCTTCGTGCCGACTGTTCGGATGACGGCTGAGCGCAAGCGTTTTGATCATCCACCGCGCGACCACATCCACGTCTGCTTGAGACAGGACATTGCCGTCGTCGAGGAGCGCACGCACCGGCGTCTTGGCCGGGACCTCATAATGGGCGTTCAACGCTCGATGACAGGTCTCACAGATGTCGAGGAAGATGGGTGAGAGACGGTCCGTCTTCCGTTCCTTGCCCGCCCGGGTGCGCAACGGTTCACGGTTGAAATGCGTCGTGAACGGACCCTCGCCGGCCGGCCACCGCTTGAGAAACCACTGTGGAAACACGTGCTCGCGGGTGATCCTCGCGCGCTCATTACACAGCTGGCAGATGCCCACATTCTTTGCCGTCGTCGCTGCCCGCTCGTCGACGAGACTGGTTAAATCGGTGCTGTCGTCCGAAGTGCCCGACTGGCGAGCGCGCCGTCGACATAACGTCCACTTCATACGGCTCCCTCTGGTGGGAGAACGCTGTCAAATATCCAGTCCACCTGCTCGTCGAATCCGTTAAAGCGATGGTAGGTGGCGTCGACTGTTATGAGGTGGAGCACGACCGCCGCGTTGATGCGCACGTGCTTGTCCTCGACCTTCCAGAGACCAGTGTCGCCTGCTGTCCGCGGGCGCGTTCGACTGTGGAGGTTTGCGTCATGTTCGAGTGATGTAGCTCCCATTCGAGTTCGCGTCCGTGAGGGTCTGTACCCACGCAGTCGAAGGTGACTGTGTCACCGACACGTAGGCCGAGCCCGGTCTGGATAGTCGAAACGAACGCGTTGCGACTGCTTGGGTCGCTGCCGTTGAAGGTATTGCCGAAGCTGTCTGTGATGCTCTCGATGCGCGGGAAGTAGTCACCGGCCGGGTCCTGTGAACTCATGTAGATGGTCACCTGCCGCTCCGCCATCAGAGGTAGCACGGAGGGCTACTATGGCCGACTTCCCGACCGGCCGTGTCGCCGTGTCCCGATCTGGGCTCAACACTCACCCTTGACCCAGTCGCGGACCGCGCGCTCGCGTGCCTCCGAGATCTGCTTGGAGGTGAAGTCCTCGGGTTCCTCGGTGCGCCACTCGCGCATGTACTGCTCAACCTGGGCGTCCGTAGCGCCGGGGCTGATTCCGGTCGCCTCGCCGTAGGCGTCGAGCTGGCTGCAGGTCTGGGCATACGCCGCGCCGTCGTCGTTGGGCACGGTGCCCTCGACCTGGATCGTCTCGTTGCGATCGGTGCCGGTGGTGGCCGAGGCCGAGATGGTCGAGGGCGGCACGGCGTCCGGGTCGGCGGACTCGGAACAGGCGCTGAGCGCCAAGAGTGCGAAGGCGAGCAACGCAGCACGTCTCATAGCCGCTCAGGGTAGCGGTGACCGAGCTCATACACCACCGATGACCTGCAACAACGTTGGCACGGTTGCAGAGTTCGTCGTCGGCAGATGAGGGTTACCGGGCAGAGCACCCCAACAAACCAATCGCGGATGTGGGCCAGCGCCGGTCAACCTCCATTCCGGATTGAGCTGTAGATGTAGATTGCGCCATATGCCGATCCTGCCGTCGAACAGTCTGAACCTCCTCGTCCGCGTCGCTTCCGACTCCGAGGACGCCTGGACTGGACTCGTGCAGGAGATCGAAAGACTATCCGGCGACACCAACTTCGAGGTCGTCGACGACCCACGACTCGACGGCCTTTCGACTGGTGACTTCCTCGATCTCCTCGTCGATAGCGAGAACGACTACGCCTTCGTAGCCGACGCCGAAACCTTGGCCAACGACGAACGGTCGCTACTGGCGATCTCGAGCTCCGGGGACACCCTACGAATCGTCCCAGCCAGCCTCGCCGGTGTAGCTGACAACCTCGCCATCGCCAACCTCTCGCTCGGTGACTTCAAGAACGCCGCGGACAGCGACGGGGTGTACCGAGGCGGCTCGCGCTCGTATGTGCCCCCCGAGACGCTGACCAAAGACGAACTACTCGCCCTCGCAGAGGGGAACACCTCAAGTCCGGCGCTTGCCCAGTTTCGCGACGAACTCGCGTCGCTGCTCGCCCCGCGGTACGCCGTGCGACGAATCGATCTCACTGAGTCGCACGAGCGACAGGCTGGTCGAGACTTTCGAGGATGGCAGACCTTAGGGCACGAGGACTACCTAGCGGTGACATCTCACGGCGGCGAAGCTGAGTACGCCACGGTCGGTCTGTCTCGCGGCTATTGGGAAGTACTGCTCGACCGGACTGCCGGCCGATGCCTTGCGGCGTTGAAAGTCTTCCCGCCGTCCAACTCTTAACCGGCGGTGCGAGCGCTTATGTCACACGCCGAGCAGAACCACTCTCCCCCAACGTTTTTCAACTGGTAACGAGACGTGTTGAAGTGGGACGAGTCGCCATCCGGTATGCAGAGGCACATCGTTGGTTACCCGAAGCCTCGTTACGGCGCGGCCCT